>JAIBHQ010000135.1 GCA_020028595.1 Nitrospirota bacterium | reverse complement strand
GCATGGGGCCGATCGGGGCAAGGAAGTGATGGCGGCGGTGGAGAAGGCCGTGCCGGATCCCGAGAAGGCCAAACGCGTGCAGGACGCGCTGAAGGAAATCATGGAAGAAGCCACGCAGTCCTACAAGCAGAACCGCGAGTTTCATCGGAAACTCTACGAGCTCAATGCCAACTACACTGCGGCCCCGGAGGAGTTCACCAGGATTCTGGACGATCTGAATAACAATCGCATGCGGACCGGCGTGAAGATTCTGGCGACGCGGTTCACGATCAAGGAGATGTTGACGGCCGAAGAGTGGAAGGCCTTCACGGACAATTTGAACGCGTCACGGGCCCGGTACATGCACGGCCATGAGGCAGCGGAAGGGAAAGAAGAGAAAAAGGACGGGTACTAGGATTTTTGTAACCAGCCGAGTTCGGGTAGGGAATTTAAACAGAGCAGCGTTCCCGACGAGCCTGTAATCTCAAGCGCGGTCACGGAAGCGTGGCCGATCTGCATGTGGCGCATGGTCTGGAGGTCAGTCTCCAGATAATGCGCCACAATGGTTCTGATGACATCCGCATGAGTGACGAGTACCGCCGTTCCGGCCTTCATCCGGCCAAGTGCGCGCTCCACCGCGGCGATGGCGCGCTGCTGCACCTCGCCCAGCGTTTCTCCCCCGGGTGGCCGGGCTTCCTGAGGCAGCCGGTAGAAATTCACCCGCGCCGGATCGCCGTCGAATTCATTCCAATGGCGTCCCTCCCATTCTCCGACACTGATTTCGCTCAAGCCGGGCTCCTCGATCACAGGCACATGCAGGGTTGACGCAAGAATGTCCGCCGTCTGCCGTGCCCGGACGACCGGACTGGAATAGAGCGCCGGCGCCGGCAGGGCGGTCAATTGCAGTGCCAGCCGTGCGGATTGAGTCAGGCCGTTCTGATTCAGCGGAACCGGCCGGATGCCCATGATCCGGCCGCTGCGGTTCCAGTCGGTTTCGCCGTGCCTGACGAGCAGGATGGTGGGCATGTGCTTGCTCAGGGCCGGGGCGGTGGTGATGCGTTTGCCGTCAGCGGAACACGAGTCCACGTGGCGGCGCCGTCGGTTGAACGATACAAGCCGCTGCCGTTCGTGCCCGCGTACAGGAGTTGCGGGTCGCGGGGACTCATGACGAGTGTCCGGATATTCAATGTCGCCAGCCCTGCGTTCATGGCCTGCCAGGTCTGCCCGCCGTCCGCGCTTTTCAGCACGCCGGCGCGCCCGCCGACATACAGGATGGCGGGCTGCGTCGGATGGACGGCCAGGCTGCTGATGAATTGATCGGGCAGCGACTGCCCGATCCGCGTCCACGAGTCGGCGTGATTCGTCGTCTTGAACAGGCCGTTGGTCGTGCCGGCATACACGATGCTCGAGTCCACGGGGTCCACCACGAGCGTGTTGACCCCCAATGCGAGCGAGGCGTCCAGCACCTCCTCGGGAATCAGGCCGCGGTTGACCTTGTGCCAGGACGCGGCGCTGTCGTGGCTGCGATAGGCGCCGCCGGTCGTGCCGGCGTAGAGGACGCGCGGGTTCTTCGGATCCATCGCCAGCGTCACGACGATATGGACTTCCTTCATGCCCGCCATCTGCTCGTCCCAGGTGCGCCCGCCGTCGGCCGTGCGAAACACGCCCACCGTCGTCGCGAGATAAATGGTTTCGCTCCGGGCCGGGTGAAAGACGAATTGGTTGACGTAGGACACGTGCTCTTTCAGTCCCACGTTGTGCGGGAGCCAGTGCTGGCCGCCGTCCGGGCTTTTGTACACGGCGTCGCCCATGGTGCCGGCGTAGAGGGTCGCAGGGAACTGGGGGTCCACGGCCAGGGTCGTGACTCGCCTGGAACTGAAGATGGGGAGCTTCTCCCAGGTCGGGCCGCCGTCGCGGGTCTTGTAGACCGCGTCGTTGGTGGCGACGTACAGGATATTCGGGTTGGCGGGATGGAGCGCGAGCGAGGCGATCGTGTCGCTGGAATCGCCGCAGGCCGGCACCACAATAGTCAAGGCCAGCCCTGCGATCAGCTTAAAAAAGGCACGCATATGCGTTTGTCCATGCCTACTCACAACCGTTTTTTGATCGGTTTGGCATAACCGGTCAGTTCCACATAGCCCTGGCCGGTGACCGGCGCGCCGCGCAGACGTCCGGAAATCTCGACGGCGCCTTCCCAATAGGTGACCTGCGTGCTGTGCGACGTCGTGAGCTCCTGGTCGGGTAGCAACGGGCGCAGATCCAGCGACAGATCCAACGCCGGCACGGTCAGGTGCCAGCGGCTGGGATACCGTCCGCCGCTCGTCTGGCTGGGCCAGTGATCCAGTACGTCCACCTGCACGTCCGCTGCGGAGAGGTGCTGCGTTCGGCCGTCCGGGAAAATGGCGGTGCCGCTGGAGACCGGCGCGACTGTGCCGTCGGCCCGGCGCAGCCGATACAGCATGAGTTCGGTCTTGTTCTCCAGTTGGACGCTGAACCAATCCCACCCGGCAAGATCGTCGCCCAAATCGCCGGAGCCGAACTCATGGTCCATCCAACTCAGGCCGTTGACGGCGAACCGCTCCCCATTGACGGTCAGCGTGCCTGATGTGGCCAGGCGGGGAAACGAATAATAATGCGAGCCCTGGACGGGAGCGCTGCCTTTGCGGCTCACGCCGCGCTCGCCGTGCACGATCGGCGGTTTCTCAGGCGTGACCGTCAGGTCGAGCGAAAACTCGTCGGTGCCGGCGAGCACGCGATGGTGTGCATGCGGCGGCGCGGATGCCTCGATGCTCCATCGGTCGATCCAGGCGTGCAGGCGCCCGGCGTCGGCCCCCGCCTTGCCCAATCCGGCCCGGCTGACTTTTTCGGCGTAGCGGAATCGCTTGTGATCGAGATCGGACAGCGCGACATGGGCCAGGTAGAGCTGGCGGATCGCCCAGTGCGACGTGTTGGCGCCGACTCGTTCCGGCTCGATGCCACGCCGGAAGAACGTCACTTGATAGCCGAACCGCCGGCCATTTGTAGCCGTGAGGTGGCCGGTGTAGTACCACCACTCGGTGCGAAAGTCGTCATGCGTGCCATGGTCGCGTGGAAAGCGATACTGGTAGCCCGGCTCAGCCGAACGGAATCCGGCCGGCCGGGTGTGGCTCGACGGGGTGGCTGACGAAATGGCGAGAAGTGCGCCTGAAAATGCCAGCACGCCGCTTGCGACACAGAGGAATCGGCCGAACCGGCGGCCGGTACATATTCGTAAAAAAGCCGGCGTGATCATGGCGCGGAGCTTATCACACGACACGAACAAACGTGCAATTCGCCCGTCCTGAAGCGGGTTTTCTCGTGCTGGAAAGGCGACGCACGAGGCGTCCGTTTATTGACAAGGCGCGAGAGCTTCGGCTATCGTGAAGCATGCAAACGGAATCCGACCGGTCGCACTCCGAACAAGAGCCGGCGTTTCCGATCCCCGACCGCATTCCTGTTTTTCCCCTTCCCAACGTCGTCTTCTTCCCGAAAACGTATCTCCCGCTGCACATCTTCGAGCCGCGCTACCGCGAGATGATCGCCGACACGACGGTGCGCGGGCAGTGCATCGGCATGGCGTTGTTGAAGGAAGGCTGGGAACAGAATTACGACGCCAATCCCCCGATGTTCGACGTGGGCTGCGTGGGGAGGATCGTCAGCATGCAGCGCCTGCCGGATGGCCGATCCAATATTCTGCTTCAGGGGCTGCGCCGGTACGAAATCCGGGAGCAATTTTACGACAAGCCGTACCGCGAAGCCCGCGTGACCTTAAAAGAGGAAGAATCCGACATCTCGCTCGACCCGGCGGTGCGTGCCGAGTTGTTGCGCGCCGTCGGGGATTACCTGCGGATGGCCGGCGATGCGGTGACGTGGCGTGAATTCTTCCGGCTCGACATTCCCGACGAGATTCTGGTCAACCATCTGTCCGTGGGCCTGGA
>JAIBHQ010000134.1 GCA_020028595.1 Nitrospirota bacterium | reverse complement strand
CCTGCCCTATGCCGGGCAATCGGGGAATGTCTGGCGGCAATCATCGCGCAAAGCGCCGGCCCAGCCGCCACTGCCGGCGGGCAACCGCTCCTTGTCGCCAGCACTGATATGAACCACTACGAATCGGATGCAATCACACGAGAAAAAGACCGCCATGCGATTGAAGCGATCACCCGGCTGGACCCGGACGGGCTCGATGCAGCCGTGACAACCCATTGTATTTCCATGTGCGGCATCGCCCCGACCCTTGCCGTCCTGCACGCCGCCCGCGCGCTGGGTGCAACCGGCGCGACACTTGTCCGCTATGCCACCTCTGGGGACCGTAACGGAGATCGAACTCGCGTGGTCGGCTATGCCGGCTTTACCATTTAATCGCCTCATGCATCACGCAGGCATCGTGCTCCATAACCCATGAGAATGTTTGACAGAACAGGCGGATAGTGATATTTACACGCCCATCGGAGTACGGATAGGCCAAGGAGGATCCGTGATGAGTGTCGCGTCGAGCACTGCGCTTTCTGTGGATGCACTGCCCGGGTTGAACATATTCTTCGCCAAGGAACCGGCTCCTGCAGGCGACTCAGCGCAGGCTGACATGGATAAAACCGTCGTCCTCGGCCCTCCCGGGAAAAAAGGCCCTACGCCGCCAAGCATGAAAGAGCGTATTCTGTTTCTGGTGTTGATCCTCATCATCGTCGGTGGTGGTGGATACCTCGCAGTCAATCCAGAACTGTTGATGGGTCTGCTCGGCGATGCGCCGGGAGAAGCGCCGCCTCCTCCTCCAACCAAGCCCACAGTCGCCAAACCGGTCGCTCCGGCTTCCTCGCCGGCTCAGCCGGCTGCAGCGGGTGCCATTCCGGTCCCAGTCCCGGCCCCATCCCAGCCGGCAACGATGGCGCCAGCCGCGGCTCCAGCAGCACCAGTTCCTGCGACAGTGCCTGTTGCACCAACTGCACTGGCGACTGTTCCCGCTGTGCCTGCACCCGCAGCAAACGCGCCGAAGCCGGCGACACCTGCGCCTTCTCCTGTTCCGGCGCCTGCAGTCGTGGCGAGCGTTCCTGCTCCAGCTCCGGCTGTACCGGTAACCGCTCCGAAACCTGCGGCGCCTTCCGCCATTCCATCCATATCAACGCCAAAATTTGGCGAAGGTGAAAAAGTCTCTGTGTCTGCTCCGACTCCTTTGACCCCCGATTCAGCCGGCAAGAAACCAGGGACGGCATCCGCCATACCCGGTTCGACCTTGGTCGTGCTGGATGCAGATCTGCAAAACTATGCGTGGGTCTACTCCGTCCGCACGGAACAGGGTGCGACCGGCTGGGTTGCGGAAAAATACCTCGTCGCCAAGTAACCGTTCCCGTTGTCTGCTAGATCCTGTCTCGCTGCCCGGGGAAATCCCCGTGCTATAATGCCGCTCCATGACACGTGGGCCTAGTTTGGCGAGGGCGCATGCTGCGTGCGATCATCTTTGATTTCGACGGCGTGGTGGCGGACAGCGAGCCCATCCATTTGGCCGTGTTCCAACGAGTCCTGGGTGAGGCGGGATTCTTTCTGAGCCCGGAGGAATACTATGCCGACTATCTCGGATACGACGATAAGGGCTGCTTCCGGGCCTTTTTAACAGCCCACAGCCACTCCCCTTCGAACGAGATGATCGACAATCTCGTGGCCAGAAAAGCCCAGGCCTACCTCGACCACATGAAACAGAATTTGATCATCTTCCCGGGCGTGCGAGAACTGGTCCGCGACGCCGCCACCCGCCATCGCCTGGCCATCGCGTCCGGCGCGCTGCGGAACGAGATCGAGTACATCCTCGACTGCGCCGGCATCCGCAAGGAGTTTGAGCACATCACGAGCGCCGAGGATGTCCGCCACGGTAAACCGAATCCTGAACCGTTCATGCATGCCCTCGCATCGCTGAACCAAGCCTCGCAATCCGGACAGACCCGGTTGGCACCGGACGACTGCCTGGTCATCGAAGATTCCATCCCCGGCATTCGAGCGGCGCATGCAGCCGGCATGAAAGTCCTGGCCGTCTCGAACACGCACACCGTCCAGGACCTTCACGAAGCCGATGCGCTGACAGGTTCCCTGGCCGACGTGAAATTGCCGGATCTGGAAAGCAGGCTCTGGCCGGCAGATGTGGCACGGCACGGACCACGATGAGAATCTGCTCTTTACTTCCCGGTGCCACCGAAGTGGTGGCGGCGCTGGGACGCACCAGATACCTGGTCGGCATCAGCCACGAATGCGATTATCCGCCCGAGATCAAGGGCAAGCCTGTACTCATCCGCGCGACGATGGAAACAGGGCTCTCCAGTCCTGAGATCGACCGCCGTGTCCGCATGACCCTGCATGCCGGCCAGCCGCTCTATCACTTGGACGAAACCATGCTTGTCCGCGTGCGGCCCGATATCGTCATTGCTCAGGACTTGTGCCACGTGTGCGCGATCACACCGGCGCAGTTGCAACATGCCCTCCGCGTGCTGCCCTCTCCCCCGCGCGTGTTGTCATTGAACCCCTCGACGCTCGACGACGTGCTCGCCGACATCGAACGGATCGGCGAGGCGATCGGACGGTCACTGGAAGCCGCAAATCTGGCCGATCAGCTGCGGGCCAGACTGCAGGCCGTTCTACTCCAGGTCGCACACGCGGACAAACATCCGCGCGTGGCCTGCCTCGAATGGCTCGACCCGCTGTTTTCTGCCGGACATTGGGTACCTGAAATGATCGCCTGCGCCGGAGGCGTCGATGTGATGGGGACTCCCGGCTCCCCGTCCGTGCAGATCACGTGGGAACAGGTGCAGGCGGCGAAGCCGGACGTGCTGATTATCATGCCGTGCGGATTCTCGATCGCCCGCACGAAGCAGGAAATGAGCCGCCTCACGAAGCGCACAGGCTGGAAGAAACTGCCGGCCGTCAAAAACGGCGCCGTCTTTCTGGTGGACGGGTCGTCCTATTTCAATCGCCCGGGACCCCGACTGATCGACGGCATCGAAATGCTGGCCGCCTGTCTCCATCCCTCGCTTGAGCAAACGGCCCGACCCGATGCCGTGGAGCGCTTCGAAAAACCGTCCCCGCCGGCCCGCAAACGCTCCGTCTCGACGCGATGACATCCTCCGACGCCCAGGCCTACTGCAACGCCGCCACAAAACGCAGCGGCAGCAATTTTTACTATTCGTTTTTCTTCCTGCCGGCGGCTCGGCGCGCGGCCATGTATACCGTCTACGCATTTTGCAAGGAAGTGGATAACGCCGTGGACGAGGCGCCACCCGGCAGCGACCCCGCAGAAGCCATCCGCCGGTGGCGTGCCGAGGTCGCCGCGGTCTACGGCGGCACCCCTACGCATCCTGTCGCCATCAGCCTGGCCGGCCATGTCCGGCACTTGGGCATTCCCAGGGAGTATTTCGACGAATTGATCAACGGTGTCGAAATGGATCTCTCGACGACGCGTTACATCACGTTCGACGAACTCTCCCGCTACTGCTACCGCGTCGCCTGCGTCGTCGGACTCATCTGTCTGCACATCTTCGGCACCCGGGACCCGCGGGCGAAGGACTATGCCGTCAATCTTGGCATGGCTTTCCAGCTCACCAATATCCTGCGCGACCTGGGCACGGACGCGGATCGCGGCCGCATTTATCTGCCTTTGGAAGACCTGACACGATTCGGCTATACCGAAGAACTGCTGCTTCAACGCCGCTACTCGCCCCGCTTCGACAGTCTGATGGCCGTTCAATGCAAGCGGGCACATGAGTTTTACGACAAGGCCCGCACGATTTTGGAGAGCCTGCCGCGCGCCGATCGGAAAGCCCTGACTCCTGCCGAAATGATGCGCGGGGTCTACGAACGCATCCTGCTCCGCATCGAGCAGGCCGGCTATCGCGTATTCGACTCGCGCATCAGCATACCGCCTGTTTCCCGCCTGGCCATTGCCGCCAACGTGTGGCTGCGCTC
>JAIBHQ010000133.1 GCA_020028595.1 Nitrospirota bacterium | reverse complement strand
CGCGATGCTGTCGTTTGCGGAAGAGTATTAGTCCGCGTTATTTATGGCGGTTCGTCGCGAAATCGTGGAGTCGCGTGGCGAGACGGGCAAGCGCAGCCGAGAAGGACTGAGGCGTACTTGAAACAGTACGTCGAAGGACTGAGCGACGAGCAGGCCCGCCGCCAGGCTTGTCGCAGCCGCGAATCCGCGATTGCAGCAGAAGCGTTCATGAATAATGCGGGCGAAAGCCGGCCGGCCCCGCTCGGTTTGACTTGGTGAGCGGTTCCGTGTATATCGGTCGCACCCCAGCAACTGGCATCGCGGTGATATCCATGGCCTTGCCGGTCCTCCACCTCAACGAGATTCCGAACGAGGGGCTGAGTCTTTCCTGCGACGTCCACGCGGACGACCTGGCCCTGGGTCCGGAGGATGTCCGGATCCCCGGTGGGCTGGCCATGTCGGTCAACGCCGTCAAAGCCGGGACCACGGTGCACGTGACCGGGACGCTCAGCGGGACCGCGCGTCGGCAATGCGTCCGGTGCCTGAAAGAGTATGACGATGCGCTGTGGCTGCCGATTGTCGGGGAGTATCAGCAGGACGCGGATTTGAAGAGCAAGCCGGCCGGCCGGGAGTCGTCGGAGCGGCCTGGCGAAGATGAAGGCACGGACGACGAGGGCTATGTCTATACGGGCGAGGAGATCGAACTAGCCGACATGCTGCGGGAGCACGTGATTCTGGCAGAGCCGATGCAGCCGCTCTGCCACGAGGACTGCCGGGGACTCTGCCCGGTCTGCGGGCAGGATTTGAATGTACGCCGGTGCGAATGCCGGGAAGAACAGATTCAGTCGCCGTTTGCCGTCTTGAAGCAATTGCGTGAGACCGTGAAGGGACAAGCGAAACGAACCACGAAGATGAAGTGAGGATCGACCATGCCGAATCCAAAACATAAACACTCAAAAGCGCGCCGCGACAAGCGGCGGGCCCAGTGGCGGAGAAAGAAATCCGCGGGGCCCAACCTGTCCGCGTGCCCGCAATGTCACGAACTGAAGCCTCCCCATCAAGTCTGCATGAATTGCGGGACCTATAAGGGCACCGCGGTCATCGCCGTCGAAGAGTCCTAATCGGTCGCCGGCAGGACGTCGTTTGGAGCGCGGCGCGGTACCCACAATGAAAATCGCTGTTGATGCGATGGGTGGTGACCACGGGCCCGCTCCTGCGGTCGAAGGCGCCATCCAGGCGGCGCAGGAATTCGACGTCGGCGTTATTCTGGTGGGCGACGAAACCCAGCTTCGAGACCAGCTCGCACGCACGCACTGCACTGATCCCCGCATCACCGTCCATCATGCTCCGCAAGTCGTCGGCATGCACGAATCGCCGGCGCAGATCGCCAGGAAAAAACGGGATTCCTCAATCTGGATTGCGACCGAGCTGGTCCAGGCAGGAACCGCGCAGGCCGTCGTCAGCTCCGGCAATACCGGCGCCAGCGTCGTATCGGCGATTTTTCTGCTCGATCGGATCAAAGGCGTGGAGCGGCCGGCGATCGCCACGACGCTGCCGACGCTGACCGGAACCGCCGTGATGCTGGATGTGGGCGCCAATGTGGACTGCACGGCGAGCCAGTTGCTCCAATTCGGCATCATGGGGCACGAATATGCCAAGGATCTCTACGATAAGCCCGCGCCACGGGTCGGGCTATTGAGCATTGGCGAAGAGGACAGCAAGGGGAACGAAGTCACGAAAGAAGCGCTCAAACTCCTGAAAGGCAGCGCCATCAATTTCATGGGCAACGTCGAAGGGCGGGACGTCTACAGCGGGGCGGCCGACGTGATCGTGTGCGACGGGTTCATCGGCAACGTGGCGCTGAAGATTTCCGAGGGGCTGGCGGAAACGATCAAGAAGCTGCTGATGAAGGAAATTGCCGGGTCGTTTCTGGGCCGGCTCTCGTATCCGTTCATTGCAGCTCCGCTGCTCGCGCTCAAGCGCAAAACCGATTATGCCGAATTCGGCGGCGCGCCCCTGCTGGGAGTGAACGGCGTCAGCGTCATCGCCCACGGCCGGTCCTCGGCCAAGGCCATCAAGAACGCGATCCGGCAGGCCAAGCTGATGGTGGACGGGCGCGTGATCGACAACATCCGCCGCGACATCGAAGAGAGCATTGCAGGGAACCGCCCGGCTGCGCAGGGGGGATCGGCGTGAGGGCGAGAATCACCGGAACCGGCTCCTATGCGCCGGAGCGCGTGCTGACCAATGCCGATCTCGAACGGATGGTCGAGACGTCGGACGAATGGATCGTCGAGCGCACCGGCATCCGCGAGCGCCATCTCGCTGCGCCGGGCGAAGCCTGCTCCGATCTCGGGACCAAGGCCGCCGCGCGCGCGCTGGAAGCCGCCGGCGTCGCGGCATCCGATCTGGACATGATTTTGGTTGCGACGTGCACGGGCGATGCGCCGCTGCCGTCCACGGCCTGTCTGATCCAGCATCGCCTCGGAGCGACGAAGGCGGCGGCCTGCGATATCGGCGCGGCCTGTTGCGGGTTTGTCTATGCGCTCGCAGTCGGCGATGCCTACGTGAAAACCGGCTTTCGTCACGTGCTGGTGATCGGCTCCGAAGTCATGTCCACGATCACCAATTGGAAGGACCGCAACACCTGTGTATTGTTCGGCGACGGGGCCGGCGCAGCCGTGCTCAGTGCCACGACGGAGGATCGGGGCATTCTGTCGTCGCACCTGCATTCCGATGGGTCGCTCTGGAATCTGATCTGTGTGCCGGGCGGCGGATCGCGGATCCCGCCGACCGACAAAATGCTGGCCGACGAGCTGCAGTACATCAAGATGAAGGGCAATGAAACCTTCAAGGTGGCGGTCAAAACGCTCGAGGAGTCGGCCCGCGAGGCCTTGAAGGCGAACGGACTGACGGTCGGGGATCTCGACGTCTATGTGCCGCACCAGGCCAATGCGCGAATCATCAAGGCCGTGGCGACCCGTCTGGAGCTGCCGATGGAGAAAGTGGTGCTGAACATGGACCGGTATGGGAACACCTCGGCAGCCTCGATTCCCATTGCCCTGGATGAAGCCGTCCGCGCGGGGCGGATCAAAAAGGGTCACGTGGTGATGATGGCGGCATTCGGAAGCGGGTTGACCTGGGCCACCACCTTGCTCAGGTGGTAGGCACGAGGTTCGAGGCACGAGACGCTAGACGAAGGATGGAAACCAGCCTGTCTCATCAAGTCCCGAGCCCCGCGTCCCGTGTCTCGTGGCTGCGGTTTTTGGAGTTGACATTGTGGCGATAATTCCCCCATATCATACGGCGTTATGGGCTCTGGAATAGGGCTGGTATTCCCCGGCCAGGGGTCGCAATCGGTCGGGATGGGGCGCGCGTTGTACGATGCGCATCCCGCGGCTCAGACCATCTATAAGGAAGCGTCGGCGGTACTCGGCTACGATGTAGCCGAGTTGTGTTTTAACGGACCTGCCGAACGCTTGAATCAGACGGAGTACACGCAGCCTGCCTTGCTGACCGCCAGCATCGCGGCTCTGCGGACGCTGGCGCCGGCCGGTCTCAAGCCGGTGGCGGTGGCTGGGCACAGTCTCGGCGAATATTCCGCATTGGTGGCGGCCGGCGGGCTGACGTTCACCGCGGCAGCCGCGCTGGTTCAGAAACGGGGCCGTTACATGGCCGAAGCGGTCCCCCCGGGCAGCGGGTTGGTGGCGGCGATTCTGGGCCTGGCTCCCGAGGCCGTACGCGATGCGTGCCGCGAAGCCTCGTCGGTCGGGGTGGTGGCGGCGGCGAACTTCAATTCTCCCGGGCAGGTCGTGATTGCGGGAGAAAAGGCGGCGGTCGAAAAGGCGATCGAAGTCGCCAAGGCCAGGGGCGCCAGGAAGGCCATACCGCTTCCGGTGAGCGTGCCGGTGCATACGCCGCTGATGAAATCCGCGGCGGACCGGCTGGCGAAGGATGTGGAAGCGACCGCCTGGTCGGATTTGACG
>JAIBHQ010000011.1 GCA_020028595.1 Nitrospirota bacterium | reverse complement strand
GAAAGCCACTCCCTCTCACGGCCTTGCTGTTGGTAAAGTAGGCGACGGGATCATAGCCGCTGAGACCTGGGGTGCTGACCGCCAGATCGTTGGCAAAGGCTGCAGCCACGGATCCCATGAGGACCAGCGTGGCGAGTTGAATTGTCTGTTTCAGTGTCATGGATCTCCTCCTTGTTATTGGTTGTGCTGGTGTCTCCGCTGAGATGGCCGAGGCACGATCAAGGCTGCTGATGCTCAGTCCTGCGTGTCCCGTCTTGAATGCTGTCTGCTGTGAAGCGGTGCCCATGAAGAACCCTCCTATTGTTAGAATAAAACGCGAAAAGCGTATAACCGTCTAAACGTATCTTTGACAGTTATACTATTTTTGAGCTAACCTGTCAAGAGATGTTTAGATGGTTTTCTTTTTGAGCGTGGGTGTTCAGGGGATGGATCAAAAGCGGTCAGAGCAGCCGTTTCTGTTCGTGGGCAACCACCTATGCCTGGATTTCATCAATACGCAGATGATCGTGCGAGGGCAACGAACGGATCTTCTGGAGAAATGGGAGGACCTGATCGCCTGGCTGGTCCGGGCGAAGCTTCTGAGCGTGGGGGAGGGGAAGGAGGCGGCGGCAAGGCTGAGCCAGGCGGAAGGAGAGCGGCTGCTCAGCGAAGCCAGGACATTTCGGACAGTCCTGCGTGAGATGGCGGAGCCGATTGTTGCCGGCAGGCCGGTTCCCCGATCGACGGTCGAGGCGATCAATGGATTGCTCAGTCAGCGCCCTGGCTATCCGCAGCTCATCCGCAGCAGCGGTCGGTTTGAGCGTCGGTTTCAGTCTGAAACGTCCGGCGCAGTCCAGTTGCTCGTACCGCTTGCCGAGGCCGCAAGCGAGCTGCTCTGCGTCGGCGATCTGTCCCTTGTGAAGAAATGCCGGAACGACGCCTGCATCCTCTATTTTTACGATACAACAAAAAATCACGCCCGCCAGTGGTGCAGCATGGGTTTATGCGGTAATCGAATCAAGGTTGCCGCACACTACCGACGGAAAAAGAAAGGCGGCTGAGATCGCGAGCCCAGCCGCCTTGTGTTTCTAAGAGCCTGCCGGTGTGCTCTCAGCTATATTGGTCCCACGTGTCGCACTGCTTAATGGCCCAGAACACCGCTTCCTTGAGCTTCTTGAGTTTCATGTTCTCCGGGTCGCGCATCGCCTGCAGCTTTCTGTCGAGCGCGTAGAGCGGTTCGATTGACCGTTTGTCCGGCATCTTGCCGAGCGCCCAGGCGATTTCCGTCAGCAACGTCCAGTCGGTATTCGGATCATTCAGGATTTCGAGCAGGGGTGGCACAGCGGTCGTATCTCCTTGCAGTCCCCCCACCTGCCCGAGGCCTTTGACGGCCGAGATGCGCAAGTCGTTGTCCTGCGAGTTTTTCACGATGTCGACCAGGAGCGGAATGCCGTCACGCCCGATGCCGCCGATCGATTCGGCGGCCTGTCTGGCCAGATCCTTGTCTTTGAGCGCTTCCTTCAGGCGAGGGAGTGCCGCGTCGGCCTGCATCTCGCCGAGCAGCGAGATGATCTTGAGCCGGCGCATTTGATCGCTTTTGGAGTTGTCCAGCACTTTCAAGAGGCGGTCGGCCTGCCCCCAGTCGGCGGTCACGATCACCGGGAAGTCGTAGGTCGCCAGCCGTTCCTTCAGCTTCGCCATCGCGTAGCTGCCGGGGTCGCCGGCACCGGCTTTCTGCGCGGCGGTAATGGCATCTTCGAAGTCGGTGCGAACTTCCTTTTGCCACTTAATTTTCATGCTGCCCAGCGTGTAATTGAGCTGGCAGGCCGGTCCCTTCCAGACGCGCGACGGCGAATCGGGAAGATCCGCGTCGCCGCCGGCCGTGGCCGTGCCTTCCCAGGTTTTGCGCTGCTCGCATTTCACTTTGAACATGACATCGTACGGTTTCGATCCGTCGGTGATCACGGTGTAGTCCAGTTCCGAGAGGCGGTTGACCACCACCTCGCGGATCGGTCGGGCATCGACCGCCCCCTTGTCGGTCAACGCGACGGCTTCCACCAGGACCGTCTGAATTTTCGCCAACTGGCTTTTCTGCTCGGCCGTGAAGTAGTCCCGGTAGGCCCAGCCGGTTTCCTGCGATGAGATGAACAGCGAAATGAAGATGGCGATCGCCATGGCGCACTTCATGAGGCACCCCTTTCGAAAGCACGGGCTGGCGGAACGGCGCGAAGGGACGGTGAATAATACAATAATGAAGAGAGGAAGCCGGACAACCAACCGGTCCGCCTCATCAAACATCCGGTCATGCGCCCGTGCGGAATGTCCTTAGTATACTGCGATTCGAGAGCCTGTACCACCCCTGGCCGAGCCGGCTTCCCTCTGCGTCTCGAGTCCTCATGCCACGAGTCTGGATTGCTTGACACTGCGATTGGCGAGCCTGTACAACCCTTCTGTAAAGGATCGATACAGAACTGGGCGGTGATGTGGTTCCGGACCGGCTCGATTGTCGTGCTGCAGGCGCGAGAGTGGCGGAACTGGCAGACGCGCGAGACTTAGGATCTCGTGGGAAACCGTGGGGGTTCGAGTCCCTCCTCTCGCACCATACCAAGCTTGCTTGAGCCGTCGCCTCTTCATCGGTGTTTCGTGATTACGGCGACGGATAAACACCATAATACAGTCTGTATTTGAGGACATCATGAAAGTCGAAGTCACCGAATTGGGTCCGATCAAACGGTCGCTGAAGATCGAGATCTCGCAGGAAGACGTCAATAAGCAGTTCGCCGAAGTCTATGCCGACCTGAACCGGCAGGTCCGCATTCCAGGCTTTCGGCCGGGCAAGGCGCCGCAGTCTCTGCTGGAACAGCGGTATAGCAAAGATGTCGGCGAAGATGTTGTCCGCCGCATCATCCCGACCTATTATGAAAAAGCGATCCGCCAGGCCGGCATCGTGCCGATCGTGGTGGAAGTTCCGCCGATCGAACGGGTGAAGATCAAGAAGGATGCGCCGTTTTCCTTCACGGCCACCGTCGAAATCAAGCCCAAGATTGAATTGCGCGATTACAAGGCGCCCAACCCCATCTCGCTGAAGATCGATACCCGCACGGTGACGGACGATCAGATCGACAAGGCGTTGAACGTGCTGCGGGAACGGCAGGCCCAATTGGAGGCGGCACCGGCCGGTGCCGCATTGGCCGACGGCTCCTACGTCGTGCTGGACGTGGAGGGATTTGTCGACCTGGCGCCGCTGGAGGGGGCGAAGAAGGACGGTCACCTGCACAAGATCGGCGCCAAATTGTCGGTTATGGGGCTGGAGGTGGACGAGCAATTGAGGGGGAAGAAGGAAGGCCAGGTGGTCGAAGTGTCTCAGCCCTATCCGGCCACTCATCCCGATCAGAAGCTGGCGGGGAAGACGGTGGTGTTCCGGATCACGGTCGCAGCCGTGAAGCAGAAGAAACTCGCCCCGCTGGACGACGAATTCGCCAAGGACTGCGGCCCCTACCAGTCGGTGGCGGAATTGAAAGAGAAGCTGCGCGAGGAAATGGAAAAGGCGCTCAAGAAAGACATCGAAGAAACCTATAAGGACACGATCCTCAAGCGGCTGGTGGAAACGCACCATTTCGACATTCCGGAAACGCTCGTCGAGCGCGAGCTCACAGCGATGATTCGGCACCGGGTGGACCAGGAAGTACGGATGAAGGGACGGGAGCGGGCCACCGAGTTGGAAGATCCGACCGTGCGGCAGGAGGCCTTCAAAAAGTGGCGGGAGGAATTTCATCCCGAGGCCCAGCGCCGCGTGAAAGTCGGCATGGTTCTGGAAGCGATCTCGGAGAAAGAAGGGCTGACGGTCGAGCAGGAGGATCTTGACGCGGAGGTCCAGCGCATGTCATCGGAGCTGCGGATTTCCGTCGAGGAGATCGCCAGGATTGTGAAGTCCGGCGGTGAGGAGGCGATGGACGAGCTCCGCGGCCGGATCATGGCGGACAAGTCGCTGGATTTCGTGTATCGGCACGCGATGATACAAAAATGAGAGGGGCGACCGAATTGGTCTGTGCTCCCGGAGCGCGCACGATAAGAATGTGCTCGCTCGACGGCCGCAGTTGACCAATCCGGTCGTCCCTCAGGGGAAAAATGGATGGGCGGCGCCGGAGCCGCCTCTTCTTCGCAGAAGCCCCGGCGCCGCTGCGGAGAGTGACGGAAAAGAAGTCATCTCGATGAAAATATGCTAAGATGACCGCACTGTTGAACCGAAGCAGAAAGGAACCGTCCGTATGTTAGTGCCGATCGTTGTGGAACAGACCAATCGTGGCGAGCGTGCCTACGACATCTATTCGCGCCTGCTCAAGGACCGCATCATCTTCCTGGGCGCGCCGATTGACGATATGTTCGCCAACCTGGTCATCGCGCAATTACTGTTTCTGGAAGCGGAGGACCCCGAGAAGGACATCAATCTCTATATCAATTCACCGGGTGGAAGCGTCACGGCGGGACTCGGCATCTACGATACGATGCAGTACGTCAAGTCGCCGATCAACACGATCTGTCTCGGGCAGGCGGCGAGCATGGGCGCGCTGCTGTTGGCGGCGGGCACGAAGGGCAAGCGGGTTTCGTTGCCGAACGCGCGGATCATGATTCACCAGCCGATGGGCGGGTTCCAGGGACAGGCGACGGAGATCGACATTCATGCGCGTGAAATTCTCAAGATCCGTGAGCGGTTGAACGAAATTCTCGCCAAACACACGGGCCAGCCGCTCGACAAGATCGCGCACGACACGGAGCGGGACTACTTCATGTCGGGCGAAGAAGCCAAGCGCTATGGGCTGATCGACGAAGTGATCACGCGGCCCCCGAAAGCGCTCAAGAGCGTCGGCAAGGATTCCGGGGGCGACGGGGCAAAGGACAAGTAGGCACTATCTCTCTAGCAGGGAGGGGGCATGCCCAAGCAAGACAAGACGGATCGTCATCTCAGGTGCTCGTTCTGCGGAAAAAGCCGGGACGAGGTCCGCAAGCTGATCGCCGGCCCCACCGTCTATATCTGCGACGAGTGCGTCAATCTCTGCAACGACATCATCGCGGAAGACTGGGAAGAGGCCAAGGAAGAAATCTCTTCCAAGCTCCGCAAGCCGCACGAAATCAAGCATCACCTCGATCAGTATGTGATCGGACAAGACCGCGCGAAGAAGGTCCTCGCCGTCGCCGTCCACAACCACTATAAGCGCATCTCCGCCAACGAGGTGGACGATGTCGAGCTGCAGAAGGGCAACATCCTGATCGTCGGACCGACCGGCACGGGCAAAACCCTTCTGGCGCAGACGCTGGCCAAATATCTGGACGTGCCCTTTACCCTTGCGGATGCCACCACGCTGACGGAAGCCGGCTATGTCGGCGAAGACGTCGAAAACATCATCCTGAAGCTGCTCCAGGCGGCGGATTATGACGTTGAGCGTACCGAACGCGGCATCGTCTATATCGACGAGATCGACAAGATCAGCCGCAAGAGCGACAGCCCGTCGATCACGCGAGACGTATCCGGCGAGGGGGTCCAGCAGGCGCTGCTCAAGCTGATCGAGGGCACGGTGGCGAATGTGCCTCCGCAAGGCGGCCGCAAACATCCCCATCAGGAATTCATTCAGGTGAACACGAGCAACATCCTGTTCATCTGCGGCGGGGCCTTTGTGGGATTGGACGCCCTCATCGAGCAGCGGCTCAACAAAAAACAAATGGGCTTCGGTGCGGACATCAAGACCAAGGCCGATACGCGGCTCGGCGAGGTTCTGACGCACGTGCAGCCGGAGGATTTGCTGAAGTACGGGCTGATCCCGGAATTCGTCGGGCGGTTGCCGGTGGTGGCTACGCTGGAGGAATTGGACGAGCCGGCGCTGATCCGCGTGCTGACCGAACCCCGCAATGCGCTGATCAAGCAGTACGAAAAGCTGATGTCGTTCGAAAAGGTGAAGCTGAAATTCACGGACGGCGCGATCGCCGCCGTGGCCCGCAAGGCGTTCTCGCAGAAAACCGGCGCGCGGGGCCTGCGGTCGATTCTTGAAGAGGTCATGCTGGATCTCATGTACGAGATTCCGTCACAAAAACAGATCAAGGAAGTGTTGATCAACGAGGATGTGATCGTCGGCAAGAGCCAGCCGATCAGAATTTACGAACAAGACACGAAGTCTGCATAGCCCTGCGGCAGGGCAGGTTTCCGTGACGGGGTGTTCTTCCTAAAGGGAACACCCCGTTGTTTTTCAGGCTGTTAGACGCCCCCCCGGCATACGCTATACTTGCTCACTGGAATCGGCATACCGGAGGGATCTGAATGAAGCTGCCAGTGGTCGTTACCAAGGCTCACCAGGGCAAATCGCTGGAACTCGACACGAAGCGGGAAACGATCACGCTGCTGGGATCCGACGGGAGCGTGCTGGGGGTGGTGAGTTGGGGGGCGATCGTCGACTATATTAATTTTTCTCAGCAGCAGGCACGCCCCAACGAAGCGAGGACGGAGCCGCGCGTGTCGCTCACGGCAAAGGTCCGGTATCTGGCGCCCGACGGGTCGCCGGTCGAGAGCCGCGCGACGGGTGTCGGTGGCGGCGGGCTCTTCATCGAGAGCACAGCGCCGGTGGCAATCGGAACCGAATTGACCGTGTCGTTTGCGCTGCCGGATCGGTCGGCCGAGTGGCTGGAGGCGAAGGGGAGGGTCGCGTGGGTGTGCCCGAAAGCCGATCAATACACGTTTTTCCCAGGCATGGGTGTCCGCTTCACGACCGTCGCTCCGGACACACGGGCGCGCATGCTCGAGTTTGTGAATTCGCTCAAGAAGACCGATTCAAAGTAGCCCGGATTATCCCTGAACGCTTCTCCTGCAACCGCGGATACGCCGCTGCACCGGGCGGGCTCGCCGCTCAGTCGGTCAACGTCCTGCAGCAAAGACGCCTCCCTCCTTCGCGTCTCCACGCGCCCGTTTCGCATGACGTCTGCGCGGTTTCGTGACGAACCGTCAGGGATAATCAGGGCTGGCTGGCACAATCTGCTCGAGTGCCCACTCAGCCCAGCGTCGGACGATGGCGTTGGGGTCGCGGGTGGACGCCGATCGGAGCGCCGGGACGATCGTGCGATCGCCGAATTTTCCAAGCCGGTACGCCGCTTCTCCGCGCACGCCGGCATCCGTGTCTTTCAGGAGCCGATCGCGAATGGCCGGCAATGAACGCGGATCGACCATTTCGCCGAGGGCCGCGACCGCTCCTTGCCGGACTTGCGCGTCGGGATCGCCAAGGGCCGCGATCAGCGCAGGGTACGCGGAGCCTGCTTCGAGCCATGTCAGCGCTTGCACCGCCGCGCGTCGGGTTTCGACGTCCGATCGTGCCAGCTGTTCCGTCAACAGCTCGATGATCGTCTGCGTGCCACCCAGGGCACCGAGCGCGCGCGCGGAAGACAGCTTGACGGCTGGAGACGGGTCATCCAGCCGTTTGGCCAGTTCCAACCCAGCCTGATCCAGCACATCCTCACCGAGGCTGCCCAGAGCCCACGCGCTCATGGCGCGCACCGCCGGGTCGGCATCATCCAAACTGCGAAGCAGCGCCGGCGCCGTATCCGGAACGGCGATCTTCCCCAGCGCTTGCGCTGCGGTGACCCGCATCTGCGGATCGCGATCCTGAAGAAGCACGATCAGGGAAGCCGCGGTGGATTTCGGGTCTGTAGCCGCCTGGTTCCCGTAGCAGCCGCTGCCGCCGGAGAGCAGGAGAAAGATCAGCAGGATGTGCACGCTGAGGGTTCGAGAGACCATTGACGAATGACGAATTACGAGGGCTTCGGCGGCTCTTCCTGGACGGACGGCATCTGCTTGGCATTTTCGACGGTTTGTTCGATCTCTTTCTGCGCGGCGTCGATTTCAGCCTGGATCGTCCGCATCTGCGGGTCCACCGTCGAGCGGACATCGTTGACGGCCTGACGAAACGTGCGGAGCGCATCGCCAAGCCCTTCGCCGAAGTGTTGCATGTCGGAGGAGGCCGGCGCGGGCTGTGCGGCTTTTGCCTTAAGGGCCGCTTGTTGAGCCTGCACTCTGGCGACGGCATCCTTGTTGACGATCGCCGAGGCACGCTTGGCCTGCGGTTTGGTCTGCGCCGTCGGCGGGAGAGGCGGATACTGGGCGCGCATCGCGGGCGCGGGACTTGCCGCGCGATCTTCCATCGTCGGCGGTTGGTACGAGGGGTAGCCTTGCGTCGGTGCCGGCTGTCCGGCAGGCGCCGCGGGTTTGGGTGGAGCCTGTTTCGGCTGATAGGCCTGTGGCGTGGCGGAGGCCATGAGGGCAGCGGTCGTGCCGGGCGTTGCTTCCGACCCCGGGTGATAGGCTGCCAGAGTAAGGCGACTGCCTGATGCGACGGCCGGCGCGGCGGCAGCCGGCGCATGCGCCGAAGTCTGGGGTGCCGGAGTTTGAGTTGAAGGCGCCTGAGGAACGATTTGGGCTTCTTCGATCGGAGGCGGCGCACCGGCTGCTTGAGGATTCGGCATGTTCGGGTCGGGCGGCGGCGGCTCTTCGTGCACCGCCTTTTTAAATCCCCTGAGCGCCTTGCCGACGCCTTCACCCAACGCGGGCAGGCGGCTGGATCCGAAGAGGATCAACACGATCACCAGAATGATGATCAACTCTGAGAAGCCCATTGTCCCGAACATAATATGATGCTATCGGTCGCAGGAGAGTGGTGTCAAGCAAACAAGCTATCAGCCCTCAGCCGTCAGCGTCGGACTTTTCAATGCTAAAAGCGGATGGCTGATTGCCGACAACTATTTCAGGATCGGCACGAGTTCCATCTGCACCGGCCGGCCAAAAACGTGGGCCTCGCGGTCCGAGACGTACACATCCAGCTCACTCCGGATGCCGAACTCGCCGGGCAGGTAGATGCCCGGCTCGATGGAAAAACAGGTCCGGGGCACAAGGCGGCGGCCGTCCTTCGTCTCGAGGTTGTCGATGTTGGCGCCGTTGCCGTGGACCTCTTCACCGATGGAATGTCCGGTGCGGTGGACGAAACGGTCGGCATAGCCGGCGTTGCGGATGACGTTCCGGCAGACGTCGTCCACTTCCCACCCGCAGGGAAACCAGCCGGAGGAGACCTGTGCGCGGACGAAATTCAAGGCTGCATCCCGCGCATCACGGACAATGGTGAAGACCTCGCGCTGCCGTACCGGAACCTCCGTGCCGACGAAGCCGGTCCAGGTGATGTCGGCGTAGACGCTGCCCGCGGCCGGCTTCTTTGCCCACAGGTCAATCAGCACCAGGTCGCCTTTTTTGATCCGCGCAGACCCCTTCGGGGCCGGACTGTAGTGCGGGTCGGCGCTATGGGCGTTGACGGCAGCGATGGGGGGCGACGAGGTGATGAGCCCATGCGCCTGGAATCGCTTCATGATGAATTGCTGGAGGTCGTATTCGGTGACAGTCTTTCGAGTCGCAATGGACCTCCGCACGTGCGCGAAGGCTTCATCCACGATGCGGCGGAGCTTTGTCGCTGCGTGTTTGTGCGAGGCCAACTGGCGGTCGTCCCACACGGCTTCGAACCGCTGGACGAGATCCGCCGAGGTGACGATCTCGATGCCGAAACCCCTGAGCAGCTCGACGGTGCCGGCATCCACCCGCGAGATATAGGGCACGGCATTGAGCGGCGAATATTGCATGGCCACGCGCACCGCGCCTTGCAGGATGCGTCTGAGCGCGGCCTGCTGCTCCTCCCAGCCCGCATAGAGGACGGCCTTGCCGGGGAGTTCATCGAGTACGTGCGGCTCGATCGTATGCGCCAGCTTGACGGGTGTGCCCCGCGCGGGAATCCAATAGTACCAGCGGCGCGTGACGTGGCGGGTTGGATCGAGCTTCAGCACGCGGTAGGCCAGCGGGTCGCTGTGGCGAAAATCATAAAACAGCCAGCCGTCGAGACCGGACGTCTCTTGCACGGCCCGCCGGATGTCGGCGATGAGTTTGTGATGATCCATGCGCGCATCTTAATCGTGCCGGGCGAAGCCGTCAATTGAGCAGGACACGGACAAACGCCGTCGCTGCATGCTACAATTCATCACGGTATGGCGCCATCCCCCCAGTCCGCTCCTGAAACTCCCCCGTATCGCATCACCTTCTTTTATGGCCCTGAACCGGTGAAGGATCGCCCCGGCTTCCTCTGCTGCACCTTCAATGTAAAAAAACGAAGCTGGAAAGGCGGGGTACAGATCGCGGTGGAGGTGGATGAGCGTCAAGTCGCCCATGCCAGGGACGCGGCCGGATTCGAGACATGGCTGAAGCGAATTCTCCCGACGCTGCTCGATGGCGAGCGGGCAGACTTTGAAAATCGCGGTCGCGACCTGTTCGTGCAGCACCTCTGCGCGCTCAAGCTGGACCTGGCGATCGAAGCCGGCCTGAAACAGGAAAGCGGCCGTGTCGCCGCCGAGGCGTTCACGAGGGAACTGGATGCGGTGGTGCCGAAACGCAGGGACCGGCTGATCTCGGGTATCCTTGCGGAACTGGACGTGGCCGGGTACGGCGGCGTGTGACGAGTGATGGGTAATGAGTGATCAGTGAAGAGAAACATAAAAAATCGAGAGTTCGTTCTTTTACTCATCACTCATTACTGATCACTGATCCCGCTCGGCCGAGAGAGGGGTTTGCATCAGCCTGCGAATTTGCTATAACCACAGAACGGCGAGCGCGTGTAGTGACCGTGCCGTCAACCAAGGAGGGGAACCAGTGCGAAATATGTTCACCAAAACCGTGGCGATCGTGATGATCGTTGCATTTTCCAGCCTGACCGTGGTCCCGATGGGCCTGGCGCAGGAAAAATCGAATGAGGACATGGAGAACACGGGGACTCAATATGGTCTTGGTGTGGCCAGCGTCTTTACCTCGCTTCCCTATAGTATTGGGAAATTCGCCTTTGCCACCATGGGCGGTATTTTTGGAGGATTCACCTATCTGTTCAGCGCCGGCAAC
>JAIBHQ010000132.1 GCA_020028595.1 Nitrospirota bacterium | reverse complement strand
GGCCTGCTCGGACAGCCGGTGGAGCGCCGCGTAGCGTCGCGGCAGCTCTTCCTCGAAAAAGAAATTGTCGAAGTCCCGATCCAGGAGGGTGCCGTCCATATCGAGCAGGACGTCGTCGACGCTGTTCCAGTCCAACCCGTTCTTCATACGTGCGCGCGTGTGGTTCGTCAGAAGGAAACGTATTATACACAAGCGCGTTTCCGGTTTCTTGTCTTCACTTCAACGCTGTGTTACGTTCCGCCATGCCTGCAACCGTTCCTCTCATGGCGATCATCGGACGCCCCAACGTCGGCAAATCCACGCTCTTCAACCGCATCCTTGGCGCGAAGACCGCCATCGTGGACGACGTGCCGGGCGTCACGCGCGACCGCCACTATGCGGACGGGAATTACTGCAGCCGGCCGTTCCGCCTCGTGGACACGGGCGGCCTCGAGCCTTCCGCGACTGCGGGCATGATCGCGCTCATCAAGCGCCAGTCGCAGATCGCCATCGCCGAAGCGGATATCCTGATTCTGCTCATGGACGGGCGCGCGGGTCTCACGCCGGCGGATGAAGAAATCGTCACGCTCCTGCGCGGCACGAAAAAACCGGTGTTCGTGACCATCAATAAGATCGATACGCCGAAGACGGAATCGTTGCTGGCCGATTTCTACCGGCTGGGATTCGACCAGCTCCATCCCGTGTCGGCCGAGCACGGGCTGGGAGTGGACGAACTGCTCGAAGCCATCATGCCGCTCCTTCCGGAACCGGCTGAAGACACCGCCGAATCCGAGATTCCGCGCATCGCGGTCGTCGGCCGGCCGAACGTCGGCAAGTCCACGCTCGTCAACACGCTCTTCGGTCAGGAGCGGATGGTGGTGAGCGACGTGCCGGGCACGACGCGCGATGCCGTCGATACGCTCGTGACCTACCAGGGGCGCCGCTACCTGTTCACGGACACGGCGGGCATCCGCCGCCGGGGCCGGGTCGAACGGGGCATCGAAGGCTACAGCGTCGCCCGGGCCATGCGCGCGATGGGCCGCTCGGATGTTGCCGTGCTGGTGCTCGACGGTGTCGAGGGCATCACCGAGCAGGACACGAAAATCATCGGCCTCGTGCTCAAGCAGGGCCGGGCCTGCGTGCTGCTCGTCAACAAATGGGATCTCCGTTCCGGCGAGGCCGGCGCCCGCGACCGGTATACGCAGGAACTCCGGCGGCGGCTCCCCTTTGTGCCCTGGGCGCCGGTTCATTTCGGCTCCGCGCTGAAACCGGATTCCGTCGCGCAGATCTTCCCGCTGCTCGACCGCGTGGCGGCCTCGTTCATGGGGCGCATCCCGACCGGCAAGCTGAACAAGTTCCTCCAGGAACTGCTCGTGATCCACCCGCTGCCGGTCCGCAAGGGGCGGCCCGGCAAAGCGACCCTGTCCGCCTATATCACGCAGGTGGCCTCCAGGCCTCCGGCCTTCGCGCTCTTTGTCGGCCACCCGGAAAACGTCACGACCAACTATCAGAAGCTGCTGGAAAACCGTCTCCGGGAGAGCTTTGAGTTTCCCGGCGTTCCCATCCGCATCCTGATCAGAAAGAAGTAGCGGCCGGCCCCGGACGGTCACGGGAATCATTTTAATATTATTGACTTTTTCTAAGTTTAGAACTATTCTAATTCATATGAAGACGATGTCCACCATGCTGAAGGCAAACGACCTCGCCGTCACGGCGCAACGGGCAGCCGTGATGGAATTTCTCCACGGCAACACCGATCATCCGTCCGTGGATACCATCTACAAACGGGTCAAGAAGCGATTCCCCTACATCTCGCGCGCGACGGTCTACAACACCGTCAAGACGCTGACCCGCGCCGGGCTGCTCCAGGAAGTGCTGGTGCAGCAGGACAAGACGCGGGTGGATTCGAACGTGTCCCGGCATCATCATTTCAAATGCCTGCGTTGCGGCCGGATCGAGGACGTGCCCTACGACATTCTCACCGCAAAGCATGTCGGCGAGCATGCGAAGAGCTATCACGTCGAAGAAGTCCGCGTGGTCATGGAAGGACGGTGTAAACAGTGTCGTTGAACGGTCGAGCCGCCAATAGAGCTGGAAAGAGCCGGATGCCCCACTTAATCTTGTATGGCCTGGAGAGGAGACTTGTCATGAGATTCACGAGGTTTTCAGCGTTGATGTTCGTGGGCACGATGGCTGTGCTCGGATCGGGGGCAATGCTTCCGTCCGATGCGGCCGACTCCAAGGGCGGCGCAGCCGGACAGGCCGTGTCGGGAGAATACAAGTTACAGATTCCATTCGGCCTGGATGGAGACAGCGCAGTCATTCCGGCCGACAACCCCCTGACGAAGGACAAGGTCGAGTTGGGACGGCTGCTGTTTTTCGATAAGCGGCTGTCGAAGGACAACACGATCGCCTGCGCGAGCTGCCACCTGTCGAAATTCGCGTTTACCGACGGCCAGCGCGTGTCGGCGGGCATCCGGGGGCAAAAAGGCGGGCGCAGCGCGCCGGCCTCGTTCAACCGGGTGTTCAGTAAGGCCCAGTTCTGGGACGGCCGGGCCGCCACGCTGGAAGAGCAGTCAGTCGGACCGTTCGCGAATCCCATCGAGCACGGCTTCGCGAACCACGATGAGATGATCGCAAAGATGAAGAAAATCCCGGGCTACCGGAAGCTGTTCAAGGAGGTCTTCGGCGAGGAGATCACCATTGACGGCGTGGGAAAGGCGATCGCCAGTTTCCAGCGGACGGTCCTCTCCGGAAACAGCCCGGCCGATCGTTTCGACCAGGGAGGGGATGAGAAAGCCATCCCGGCGGCGGCGCAGAAAGGCCTGATCCTGTTCCGGGAAAAGGCACGCTGCACCAAATGCCATTCGGGGTTCAATTTCACCGACGAGAAGTTCCACAACCTGGGCATCGGCTGGGATACCAACACGGTGGATCTGGGCCGCTACATGGTGACCAAGAATCCCGCCGACATCGGCGCGTTCAAGACGCCGACCCTGCGCGAGATAGCCCGGAGCGCGCCCTACATGCATGACGGGCGTTTCAAGACCCTCGAAGAAGTCGTGAACTTTTACAACCAGGCCGGCGTCAAAAATCCTCATCAGGATGAATTGATTCTTCCCCTCGATCTCACGGACGAGGAGAAGCGCAATCTCGTGGAATTTCTCCGCACGCTGAACGGAGAAGGATGGCAACAGGTCAAGGCCCCGACGTCCTTCCCACGGTAAGACGACCGATTGCGGGAGGAGAGAAGGAGAAGTCTATGCGGCAGAGCCGGCTGGTGAATGGAGGTCGTACGTGGTTGGTCGGTCTGTTCGGATTGCTGATCGTGGCGGCCATCGCGCTGGATCAGCGCCCGGCGTCGTCGGCATCCGACCCGGTGATTGTGGACGGCACGGCGGTGCCCGACATCGGCCCCCTGCCGACAAGCGTGCCGATGCCTCCGGCAAACCTCAGCTACAAGGCCAAGGTCGACTTGGGGAAGCAGCTCTATTTTGACGGGCGGCTGTCCAAGAACGGCGCGATCTCCTGCGCGTTCTGCCACAATCCGGGCACGGGCTTCGCCGACCCGCGGCAGACTTCGATCGGCATCGGCGGGGGTGTCGGCGGCCGGCAGTCGCCCACGGTCTACAATACCGGTTTCAACCACGTGCAGTTCTGGGACGGGCGCGCGGCATCGCTGGAAGAGCAGGCCATCGGCCCCATCCACAATCCGATCGAGATGGGCGAGACGCACGAAAACGTGGTGGCCAAGCTGAACAAGATCAAGGGCTACCGGGAACAATTCCAGGCCGTGTTCGGAACCGACGTCAATTTGCAGGGTCTCGCCGAGGCGATTGCGGCCTACGAGCGGACGGTCATCTCGACCGATTCCGATTTCGACAAGTATGTCACGGGCAACAAGCGGGCCATGACCGAATCGGCCATCCGGGGCATGGCGGTGTTCAAGGGCAAGGGCCGCTGCCTGCTCTGCCACAACGGCCCCAACTTCACGGACAA
>JAIBHQ010000131.1 GCA_020028595.1 Nitrospirota bacterium | reverse complement strand
CCCCTCGCGTACGCGGAGATGCCGCAATGGATGAACCTTGCGGAGGTCGTGGTCATGGTGCCGCCGTCCGACGGAATGCCCAGCACGTTGCTGGAGGCCATGGCCTGCGGCGCCGTGCCGGTCCTGAACCGGCTGCCGCAGTATGCCGAACTCATCGAGCAGGGGAGGAACGGATTTCTCGTCGATCCGGACAAGGGAGATTTGGCGGCGGCCTTGATCAGCGCCTTGTCCGACCGGGCGTCGAGGGATGCGATGGTCCGCCTGAATCGCGCGCTGGTGGCGGAGGTGGCGGATCAGGATCGTGAAATGGAACGGATGCAGCAGCTGTATCGGCAGTTGGCGATGCGGGACAGTCTGGCATAAGATGCGAGGCGATGTGGAGAGCACAGCGATGAATCGGGAATGCAACGTGATGCTGCTGACCGTCGGCCTCACGGTCGGAGGGACGGAGGGACAACTGCTGGAGCTGGCCTCCCGACTCGACAGCCGCCGGTTCAACGTGCTGGTCTGCGCGCTCAAGGGGGAGGGCCCCGTGGCCCTGGCGATGCGCGAGCGGGGCATCCGGGTCGTGACGTTGAATGGCCACGGCGCGTGGGATGTCCGCGTGCTTTACAGGTTGTTCCGGCTGGTCCGGCAGGAACGCCCGGAAATTCTGCATGCGTTTCTCGGATTCGCGAACCTGGCGGCTTCGCTGGCCGGCCGCCTACCCGGCGTGCCGATTGTGATCTGGTCCTATCGCGATGTGGAAGTCTGGAAGACGAAGGCGCACTGGCTGGTGGATCGCCTCGCTGCCCGATGGGCCGACGCCATTACGTGTTGTTCGGACGCCGTGCGTCAATTCGTGCTGGCTCACATGAACGGGCAGGCCCCCAAGTTCTCGACGATTCACAACGGCGTCGATCTCGAGACGTTCGGATCGGCCCCTGCTGCGCGGTCATCGGGACGGTGTCCCGTCTGGACGAGCCCAAGAAGGGATTGGCGGTGATGCTCCGGGCTCTCGCGCACCTCGCGGGGCGGGACGGCATGCCGGACTGGCAATGGTTGCTGGTGGGCGACGGGCCGGCGCGCGACCGGCTCCGGTCTCTCGCCGTGGAATTGGAACTTCCGGGACAGGTGATCTTTACCGGCATGCGTCATGACGTGGCTTCGGTGCTGCCCGTGATGGACATCTTTGCCTGCCCCTCGCTCTATGAAGGATTCGGCATCGCCATCGTCGAGGCGATGGCTGCGGGACGTCCCGTCATCGCCAGCGCCACGGGAGGCATCACGGAAATCGTCGTGCACGGGGACACGGGCCTGCTGGTGCCTCCCGGGGACGCGGCGGCGCTGGCCGATGCGCTGGCCACCCTCCTGACTCATCCCGATCAGGCCCGCGCGATGGGCGCGCGGGGGCAGGCGCGGGTTCGTGAAAGGTTTTCGATTGAGACGACCGTCCAGCAGCATCAGCAATTATATGAGTCGTTGCGGAAGCGTCATGCGGAGCGGGTTCGACCGGCGCGCGGCGCGGAGGTTCATTTGTCGTGAGTATCTTCGTCATCGGGCTGACCTTTGCGCTGTCGCTGCTCCTGTCGCTGTATGGCGTGCCGATGGCGAGGCAGGCGGCGCTCGCGTTCAATGTGGTGGATCGTCCGGACGGGCGGCTGAAGCTTCAAACCGAGCCGGTGCCCTATTTCGGAGGGCTGGCGGTGTATCTGGCTTTTCTTATCAGCCTGGCTCTGACCTTCGAGTTCCGGCAGGATGTGCTGGGGCTGGTGCTGGCCGGGACGCTCATGGTCATGGTCGGTCTCATCGACGACTTCGGGGTGCTGAAACCGTGGCCCAAGCTGGTCGGGCAACTGATCGCGGTGTTCGTGTTGATTCGCAGCGGCATCCGGATCGAGATCGCCGCCCTGCCGGATTGGCTGGACATCGCGCTCACCGTGTTCTGGATGGTCGGCGTCATCAATGCCGTCAATATCATCGACGTGATGGACGGGCTGGCGGGCGGGGTCGGCGTGATCGCCTGTCTCTGGCTCTTCGTGGTGGCGGTGATCAATCAGGACATGATGGTGGCCGTGATGCTGGCCGCGCTGGCCGGAAGCCTGACCGGGTTTCTCCGGTTCAATTTTTATCCGGCGAGGATTTATCTGGGAGATTCGGGCTCGCTCTTTATCGGGCTGATGCTGGGCGCGCTGGCGATGATCGGCAAATACACGGCGGTGAATCCGGTGTCCCTGCTCGCGCCCGTGTTCGTGCTCGGCGTGCCGATCTTCGACACGTTGTTCGTGATGTACGTCCGCAAGCTGCGCGGGATCCCGGTGTTTCTGGGAAGCCCGGACCATTTTGCCCTGCGCCTCCGCCGGTGGGCGCTGTCCGTGCCGCAGGTTGCCGTGCTGAGTTACGCCGTGTCGTTCGCGCTGGGCGCCGTCGGTGTGGGCATGATGTTCGCGGGGATCGAAACAGCGCTCGGTCTGGTGGCGGGGACGGTTCTTCTGGGAATCACGGCCGCCCTCTGGTTGAAGCGCATCGACATGTCCAAACCGGCTGAGGCGGCGCGCCGGCCGGAGTCTCCATCCGCAGCCTCGCCGAGGCTGCCATGATCCTCATCATCGGCGCCGGCCTGGCCGGCCTCAGCACCGCGTACCATCTGCAGGGCCGGCCCTGCCGGGTGGTGGAAAAGGAAAAAGAAGCGGGCGGGCTCTGCCGGTCCTATCAGATGGACGGCTTTACGTTCGACATGACCGGCCATCTCCTGCACTTCCGGCAACAGGCCATTCGGGCCCTGGTGGAAGGACTGCTCGCCGGGCAATTGCAGCAGCACAGCCGGCGCTCCTATATCTATTCGTACAAGACCTATACCGAGTATCCGTACCAGGTGAACACCTATGGCTTGCCGCCCGAAGTGGTCCGCGAGTGCCTGATGGGCTTCATCGCCACGCTGACGGCGCCGCCCTCGACGCTCAAGCCGGAGGAACGGTCCTTCAAGCAATGGATTCTCGAAAGCCTCGGCGAAGGCTTCGCCAAACACTTTATGGTGCCCTTCAACGAAAAGCTCTGGCAGGTGTCATTGGACGAGCTGACGTCGGACTGGGTGTCGTGGCTCGTGCCCAAGCCGGAGCTCAAAGACGTGGTCAACGGCGCGCTGGGCGTCAAGGACAAGGCCTTCGGCTACAACCCGTCTTTTCTCTATCCAGCCCAGGGCGGCATCGGCGTCCTGCCCAAGGCATTCCTGTCCGGTATCGGGGACATCGTCTATGGCAGCGAATTGATGGAGGTGGACACGACCCGCCGCCGCGCGACCTTCCAGGACGGGCGCGTGGAATCGTACGAGACGCTCGTGTCCACGATGCCGGTGCCAGAATTGATTCGCCGGTGCACGGATCTGCCGAAGCCGATCCGGGAGGCCGCCGGGGGGTTGCGCTGCGCGTCGGTGTACAACATCAATCTGGGCGTGGCGCGCGAGCACGTTTCCGACAAGCATTGGATTTATTTTCCCGAACGCGACTATCCGTTTTATCGGGCCGGCTTCCCGATGAATTTCTCTCCAACATTAGGGCCCCCCGGTTGCAGCTCGCTCTATGTGGAAATCTCGCATCAGCCGGAACAGACGGTGTCGCCTGCGACCCTGATCGCGCAGGTCCGGGATGGATTGGGGCGGGCCGGGATTTTCAGGCCGGCCGACGAGATCGTCGTCGCCGACGTCAAGGACATCCGCTACGCCTATGTGCTCTTCGACAGGCATCGAGCCCGCGCGTTGCCGGCCATTCTGTCTGAACTGGAATCGAGGGGCATTCATTCCATCGGGCGTTATGGCCGGTGGGAGCACACCTCCATGGAGGACGCGATCGCGCAGGGCAAGCAACTCGCTGAAAAATTGCGGGCGGCATGACCCATGGTGCCTGCCGTCTGCCATATCCTCACCAAACTTGAACTCGGGGGCGCGCAGAAAAACACGCTTCTGACCGTTTCGCATCTCGACCAGTCGAAGTTTCGTCCCGTCCTCATCACCGGCGAGCCGGGTTTCCTCGACGAAGAGGCCCGTGCGCTGCCTGGTGTCGAATTTCATCAATTCCCGTTTCTTGTCAGAAAGATCCGCCCGCTGTCGGATCTTTGCGCGTTCCTGGCGCTGACGCTGCTCTTGTGGCGGCTGAAGCCGGCCATCGTCCACACGCACAGCTCGAAGGCTGGCATTCTGGGCCGCGCGGCGGCATGGCTGGCCGGAGTGCCGGTGATCGTCCATACCGTGCATGGGTTCGGGTTCACACGGTACCAGCATGCCATCGTCAGTTGGGCGTTCATTGCGCTGGAGCGTCTGGCTGCGCGAGTGACGACGCGTTTTTTTTCCGTGTCGGAGGCCAGCCGGCAGCTCGGTATCGAAGTCGGGTTGTTTACCGCCGATCAGTGCGTCGTGATCCGAAGCGGCGTGGATCTGGCGGCCTTCCGCAAGGGCTGCGTGGATACCGTGGCGAAAAAACGTGAATTGGGTCTTGAGCCGGGCCGGCCGGTCGTCGGCATGGTCGGACCGATGAAGCCGCAGAAGGCGCCGCTGGATTTCGTGCGCGTGGCGGCCAGGGTGGCGGAGAAGAAACCGGATACGCAGTTTCTCTACGTCGGAGACGGCGAGCTGCGGGCGGCGATGGAGGCTGAAATCGCCCGGCTCGGCCTGACCAAATCCTTCCGGCTGGCCGGGTGGCGGCGCGATATCAACGAAATTATGCACTGCCTGGACGTCTTCGTGCTCACGTCGCTGTGGGAGGGGCTCCCGCGGGTCTATCTCGAGGCGATGGCCAGCGGCGTGCCGGTCGTGGGGACGCGGGTGGATGGCGCGGCGGAGGTCGTCCGTGACGGCGTCAACGGCTATCTCCTTGCGCCGGGGGACGTGCCGGGGCTGGCCGATCGTGTCCTCTCGCTGCTTGCGAACCCGACGCGGGCATCCGATATG
>JAIBHQ010000010.1 GCA_020028595.1 Nitrospirota bacterium | reverse complement strand
ACGTTCTCGTCGAAAGTCCAGAAGCCGCCGTCTTCGCGGTCGCTCTTCACGCATGAATAGACGAAGATCACGCAAAATGCGTTCCACCACACCCATCCGGACATGCTGCGTTCGATCTTGACGGTGGCCGGCTCGTACCCGTCTTTTTCAAAGACCGCGATATGGTCGGTCAAGCGGCTGAGGTTGACCGTGCCGGCCGTGGTGAAGTGAAACAGGCCATCCACCGTGACCTTGGCTTCGCCCGGCTCGGAGAAAATACGGACGGATTGGTGGTTGTCGTGCAGCAGTGTCGCGCAACTTGACGAGAACATCGCGACTCCGGCAAGCAGCAAGGCGAGCGAGAACGGCCGTGTGTGCATGGGTCACCCTTTCATATCTGCATGGCGTCGTTGACTTCTTCCAACGTCCGATGCGCGACCGCCGTCGCGCGCCGGCTGCCTTCGTGGACGATCTCCTCCACCTGGCTGGGCTTCGCGGTGAGCCGGGCCCGGCCCTCCCAGATCGGAGCCATGCGCGCTACCATGCCATCCGCCACCAGCTTTTTGCAATCAATGCAGCCGATTCCGGCGGTCCGGCAGTCCCGGTTGACCTGCTCGATCGTGTGCGCACTCGAAAAGATTTTGTGGAAGTCATAGACCGGGCAGATGTCGGGATTGCCCTTGTCGGTCCGTTTCACGCGGGCCGGATCCGTGACCATCGTCTTCAGCTTCTGGCGCACGACCGGCTCGGCGTCGGAGAGGTTGATGGTGTTGCCGTAGCTCTTGCTCATCTTCCGGCCATCGGTGCCGATGACTTTGGGGAATTTCGTCAGGTGTTCCTTCGGCTCCGGAAAGACGGGCCGGTAGAGGCTGTTGAACCGCCGGGCGATTTCGCGCGTCAGTTCCAGATGGGGCAGCTGATCTTTTCCGACGGGAACATAGTCGGGTTTGTACAATAAGATGTCGGCAGCCTGGAGCACCGGATAGCCGAGAAAGCCGTAGGTGGACAGGTCCTTCTCCTTGATCTCCTCCTGCTTCTCCTTATAGGTCGGATTCCGCTCCAGCCAGGGAATCGGCACGATCATCGCGAGCAGCAAATGCAGGATCGCATGCTCGGGAATGCGGGATTGGATGAACACGGTGGAACGATTCGGATCAATCCCCGCGGCCAGCCAGTCGGTCAGCATCTCGCGGTTGAATTCCTTGATCCGGGACGTGTCCGCGTAGTTCGTCGAGAGCGCGTGCCAGTCGGCGACGAAGAAAAAACATTCGTGCTGTTCCTGCAGCTCCTTCCAGTTTTCCAGCGCGCCCAGCCAATTGCCCAGGTGGAGCAGCCCGCTCGGCTGCATGCCGCTGAGGACCCGGGATTTGCCTGCTTTGGGTGCCGTCACGCGGTTACTCCAGTACGGTCGTGAGAATGGTGCCGGCCATCGCGTTGACGAGCGTGCCGGTGATGGTTCGAATGACGTGAATCTGCGGGTCGAACATGATCAGCGCCACGATGATCATCATGCCGTAGGGTTCCAGGCGGCTCAAGGCGAGCGCCGGCTGCGCGGGCAGCAAGCTGGTCAGGATGCGCCCCCCATCGAGCGGGGGGATGGGGATCAAATTGAACGCCATGAGGAGGACATTGATAAAGACGGAATAGAGCGCCATCGCTGCGAGCGGCAGCAGCAGCATGCCCAGGAAATCCCCCCGCGGGGCTTGCCCGGGCTGGGGCGGCCAGGACGCCATCAGCGTGGGATCAATGGAGAGGAGCACGCTGAGGCCGATCGCGGAGGCGATGGCCAGCAGTAAGTTCATGCCCGGTCCGGCCGCGGCAACCAGTGCCATGTCGCGGCGGGGGTTGCGCAGCCGCGCCGGGTTGACCGGCACCGGCTTCGCCCAGCCCAGAAAAAATCCGCCCGGCAGCATCAGACAGAGCAGCGGAAGGATGACGGTTCCGAACGGGTCGATGTGCGCCAGCGGGTTCATCGTCAGCCGTCCTTCCAGGCGGGCGGTGGCATCCCCATAGCGGTTGGCGACCCAGCCGTGCGCGTATTCGTGGAACACCATGGCGAGCAGCAACGGCAACGCCATGTAGGACATCGTATGCAGAATGTGCGGCAACGAATTCATCTCAGTCCACCTGCACGAACTTGCCTTTTTTGATTTCGATCACGAACAGCTTGCGGTCGAGCGAGCCGTTGGGTCCGAAGGCCGCCGGCCCGCTCAAGGCGGGCAGGTCGGGACTGCGCATGAGCTGGTCGCGGATCGCGCGGCCGGATGTCGCCCCTCGCGTGACGGCATCGAGCACCACGCGTGTCGCATCATACGCATGCGCCGCAAAGCTCGTCGGGTCTGCCTGGTGACGCAGGCGGTAGCGCACGACGAAGTCGTGGATCGTCGGATCGGCGCTGTCCGCAAAAAATCCGTCGACGAAGACGTCGCCCTCGATCGTGCGATCGGCGGCGCGCAACAGGTCGGGGGAATTCCAGGTGCTGTTGCCCAAAAAGCCGACCTTGACATCATAAAACAGCAACTGGGCGGTCAGGAGGCCGATCTGGGAGGAGCGGCCGGGGAGAAACACCGCGTCGAATCCGGGCTCGTAGACCACGCGCGTGCCGCCTTTGCTCATCGGGACGGTCTTGGTGCGGCCGTGCCGTTTCAGGTCTTCGAGTTTCAGCCGTTTGATCGGCAATCCGAAGTCGGTGTCCGTTTCCTTGTAGGATTCCACGGCGATGATTTCACCGCCGAACTGCCTGGCTTCCTGGGCGAACAGGCGGGCCAATTCCTGCCCGTAGGCGGTGTCGGGATGGAGAATGCCGAAGCGGGTATACCCCAGATACTGCACGGCATAGTCGGCCAGGCGGTGCGCCTGCTGGAAGAAACTGGCCGAGGTGTTGAACAGATAGGTGCCGAGGCGGCGGACATCCGCCAGCGCGGCCGTCGGAGTCAGGAACGGCGTCTCGGTCTTCTCAGCCAATTCTGCGACGAGCGGGAGATCCCGCGAGAACAGCGGTCCGATCACGGCCAGCGGCTTATATTCGGCGATCGCCTCCGAGAGCTGAAAGCGCAACAATCCCTTGTCGGTTTCGCTGTCGATGACGATCAACCCGACCGACGTCAGGCCCAGGGTTTCCTTGCCCTTGTCCAGTGCCAGCTTGATGCCGTTGTAGACTTCCGTGCCGAACGGGCTGTGCCGTCCCGATGTGGGGATCAGGGCCACGATGACGTACTGGCTGGCTTTGAGCCGGCTCTTCAGCGACTTCAGCGTCTCCGTGGCGGTCGGCGCGTATTCGTGGGCCGGAAACCGGTTTAGGAAAATGCGCAGGTTGCGCTCTGCCTGGTGGTCTTCACCTTTCGCCGCGAATAACTCGATCAGGCGGATCAAGGCGAGGTCGCCGGGAAACGTCGTGGGATAGGTGTCGCGGAGCCGGTGCAGCGTTTTGCGATCCATTTTGTCCTGGATCAGCGACCGGATTCGCGCCCGCACATCAGGCCGCTCGTTGTCCGGCGCTAGGTTCAGCTCGTCCAGCCAGGATTGAATCGCGTGCGCGTAGTCGCCTTTCGTGATCAGGATGTCGCCGCTGAGCTTGAGCGCGTCGCGTTTGATCTCCACCGAATCCTCGAGGCTGCGCGCCTCGGCGAGGATGGCCAGCGCCTGGTCCGGATTGCCGAGATCGGCGTGGGCGGTGGCCAGAAGCAGACGCGCGTGGCCGATCAGGGGCGAGGCCGGATGGTCGGCCATCAGTTGGTCGAGCGTGACGATCGCTTCCGTCGCCTGCTTGTTGCTGATCTGCGCGGTGGCCAGGAGCAGCTGGGCCTCATCCACGTAACTTGAGTTGGGATAGCCGGCCAGAAACGTTTTGAGCGCGGCGGCGGCGGCGGCGTATTGGTGCGTTTCAATCAACGCCTGGGCCTGCTCGACCATGATCTGCGCGGCGCGTTCGCTTTGCGGGCTGGCCTGCTCCGTTTGCGCGAAGGCGGTTTCGCCTGTGCTGCCCAAGCTGATTGGCATGAACAGGGAAACAACGAGAAGCAGGGAGGCGGCGTGTCGGTGTGGACCTGCAGGATTCGGCATCGGTGGTGCAGCAGACGTGTGTCCGACTGCGAGGGCACTATACGAAGGGTTGCACGAATGTGTCAAGGTCGCCGGCAGGATGTTGGAAAAGGCCGCCAGCCGGTTGGGACGTCATAAAGTCTTCACGTCGATGGAACTTTTGGCTTTCAGGCGATCGACCGTTTTTTGTTGCGGTTGTCTTCACGCGAGGCCTTCGCTATAGTCGGCGGCGATCAGATGGATATGGATACGCTCGCGCTCATTGACCGTTACCTCAGCGAACTGCGGATCGAAGGCGGGGTATCGCGCAACACGTTCGAGAGCTATCGGAACGATCTGGGAAAGTTCCAGGCGTTTCTCAAGACCCAGCGCATCCGTGATCTTGCGCGCGTGTCGCAGCGCACGGTGTCGGCCTTCGTCGGACAGCTGTCGCAGCGCAAACTCTCACCGGCCTCGATCGCCCGATGCGTCTCGGCCCTGCGCGGCTTCTACCGCTTTTTGTGCCACGAGCGCATGGTCAGGGAGAATCCCACGACGGATGTGACGACGCCGCGGCCCTGGCTCCGGCTTCCCAAGACACTGTCGGCGGATGACATCGACCGGTTGCTCCGGGTCGCGGCAGGAAAGAAACCGGAGGACCTCCGCGATGCCGCGATGATCGAGCTGCTGTATGCCACGGGGCTGCGCGTCTCGGAATTGGTCGGACTCGAACAGACGCGGCTCAATCTGGACGTCGGCTATGTGCTCGTCAGCGGCAAGGGTAACAAGCAGCGGGTGGTGCCGATGGGAGAGCCGGCGCGGCACAAACTCGACACCTATTTAACGGGTGCGCGTCCGACACTCCTGAAGGGGCGGACCTCGCCGAACGTCTTCGTCACGCGGCGCGGTGGACAATTGACGCGGCAGGGATTCTGGAAGCTGCTCCGCGCGCGCGCGCGGCAGGCGCGCATCGCGAAGTCAATTTCTCCGCACATGCTGCGGCATTCCTTTGCCACGCACCTGCTGGATCACGGCGCGGATCTTCGGTCCGTCCAGGCGATGCTCGGCCATGCCGACATTGCAACCACCCAGATATACACCCACGTGGAGCGTGCCCGGATGAAGAAATTGCACACGAAGTTTTTCCCCCGCAAGGCGCGCCGCGCTCGAAGACGTGATCAGTGAAACGTGATCCGTGATGTGTTGAGCGAGAGGTCCAGCCGTTTTTACTCATCACGCATCACTCATTACGGATCACGTGGCTTCCGTCGGTTGACTTCCCTCAGGGGCCTTGATACCATCCGCAAGTGCTCGGCAATTTTGAACATTCGGGCGGATAGCTCAATTGGTAGAGCGCTGCCCTTACAAGGCAGAGGTCACAGGTTCGATCCCTGTTCCGCCTACCAACATTGACCTTCACAACTCGATCTCAGCGGGGCCGTCGTTCAGCCTGGTTAGGACGCCAGATTGTCAATCTGGAGGTCGCGGGTTCAAATCCCGTCGGCCCCGCCATTTTTTGGTTAAAGACGTGATCTGTGTTGTCGCGCCGCCGTCAGGCGGCGCGATTGTATGTAGGGGGCTGTGATGCCATCCAGTGCCATGGGAGCGGTTGCGTCGCTTGGGTTGGTGTCCAAGCTTGTCTTGTTTGCCCTGTTCGTTTTCTCCGTCGTCTCGTGGGCCATCATCATCGCGAAATGGAGAGCCTCCAGCGTAGCGGACCGTGAAGAGCAGCAGTTTCTGGGCGCCTATGCGAAAAGCAAGGACCGGGACGAACTGCGGCGCCAGGCCCGCCGTCTGACGGCCAGTCCGAGCGCGATCGTCTTCCTCGGCATTATGGACCGCCTGGCGCCTGATCGCGACGGCGAGGCAGCCGGACGCCGGGGAGAATCGGAGGAGCCGCCGGCGCCGGATCGGCAGTATCTCGATCGTGTTGTCGGACACGTCATGCAAGGCCAGATTTCGAGGCAGGAAGCGTACCTGCCGTTTTTGGCGACCACGGGAAACATCACGCCGTTTATCGGATTGCTGGGGACGGTGCTCGGCATCATCGACGCCTTCCGGGAGATCGGGAAAATGGGCACCGCCAGCATCGCCGCCGTGGCCCCCGGCGTGGCGGAGGCGCTGGTCGCCACGGCGGCCGGCCTGCTGACGGCCATTCCCGCCGTGATCGCCTACAATTATTTTCTGACGCGGATTCGCAAGTCGGTCTTTCGCGCCGAATCGTTCAGCATCGAGTTCATGAACGCGCTGCCGGGCCGCGCGAAACACGCGGGGTCCCGCACATGATGTTCGATACCCGGCGCCGCCGGTTCCTCGCCGAAATCAACATTATTCCCCTGGTGGATGTCGTGCTCGTCCTGTTGATCATTTTCATGGTCACGGCTCCGATGCTCTATCGAGGGATGGATATCAACCTCCCGACGTCTCAAAGTAATACGATCAAACCGGAGGAGCGACTGGTCCTGACCATCGAACGGGATCAGAAGGTGTATCTGGACAAGGATCAGTTGAGCCTGGAGCAACTCGAGTTCAAGTTGAAGCAAGCCAAGCAGCACAATGCGGACGTCTCCATTTATCTGCGGGCCGACCGCGCGGTGCCGTATGGCACGGTGGTGCGGGTGATGGATGAGATCAAGCGGGCCGGAATTGAAAAGCTGGGCATGGTGACGGATCCCGCTCCCGGCACGCGAACTCAAGAAGAGCGTATTGAGTAATCGAATCGACGTATGACGGCGGTCTATCCGGCATGGCTTGATTCAGATGAGGCGGCGTCCTCGCTTGCGCCGGTCAAGCGCATGCTGGCTGTGTCGCTGGCCGTGCATCTCCTGTTTCTCGCGCTGATGACAGGCCTCCGGTTTACGCCGAAAGTCGAGCGGCTGCAGGCCACGCAGGTGACGCTGGTCAGCCTGTCCCAGGTTCAGCCGGAAGCCGTGCCCCCGCCGCCGGTGGAAGAGGCGCCCCCGCCCCCCAAGCCGGCCGCGCCTCCGGCGAGGGCGAGCGCTCCGATTGCCGCGAAGGTCCCGGTGATGCCGTCGATCAAGGACAATGTCACGATGCAGGCCGCGGATAACCGGCTGCGGGACGCCCTGCGAGGCATCGAGCGGCCTCCGGAAGCTCCGCGGCTGGGAGAGTACCGTCCGGTTCCTGTTCCGCCGGTTGCGCAGGCCAAGCCACAAGAGAAGCAGCCGTCGCTGTCCGAACTCGCCAAGCAACTGGAGCAGGTGCAGCGCCCGCAGCAGAAAGCGGCGGTGGCCTCGAAGCCGAAACCGATCGCGAAACCGGTCACGGCGATCCAGGTGTCGGGCGATGAGTCGGGATTAAGCCGGTACCTGGCCATCGTGCAGAAAAAAATCAGCGAACAGTGGGTGGCCCCGCCGGTGGATGCGGAGAACCGGTCGTACCAGGTCGTCATCAAGTTCCGGCTGCACCGGTCGGGCCGCATCAGCGATGTGGTGGTTGAACGGGAGTCCGGAAACGGGTATTACGATGATGCCGGGAAGCGGGCCGTGTTGTCGGCGGGACCGCTCCCGTCGTTTCCTCCGTATGTGACCGAGGAAATGCTGGAGACGCATTTCAGTTTTACGGTGGGTGAGGAGGCGGGATGACACCACGAATGACTCGACGGTCGAAAATTATTGCGGGCGCAGTGCTCGGTCTCGCCGGCGCCGGCATGCTGGGAAGCATCCTGGAATCGGGTGCGGCGGATGTGTATCTGGAGGCCGCCAGACCCGACTTCCAGAAAGTACCCATCGGGATTCTGGGCTTTCAGGACGGCTCGCTCCCATCACGCCCGGGCAAGGAAGCCGCCACAGTGCTTGCGGTTGATCTGCGCCGCTCGCAGGTGTTTGCGGTCGCCGATGCCTCCAAGCTGGGCATCGCGCTGAACGGTCCCAACGCACCGGAAAAACAGAAATTGAAACAGGCGGTCGGGTCGGGCGTCAAGGTATTGGTCTGGGGCACGATCGGCACGCGCGATCCGGACTATCTCCTGGACCGGTTCGTCTACGACGGCGGCAGCGACGAGATCGGCGCCAGCAAGCGCTATGTCGGGTCCGCCGCGCTGCTGCGGCAGATCACGCACCGGCTGGCGGACGAACTGGTCGCGCGCTATACGGGCGAACCGGGCATTGCGCGGACGCGGATTGCCTATGTTTCGGAACAGAAAGGCGCCCGCGAGCTGTTTATCATGGACTACGACGGGCACGCCCCACGGCAACTCACTTCCGACGGGTTCCTGAATCTGACGCCGCAGTGGTCGCCGGACAGAAAATTTCTGGTCTTCACGTCGTACCAAAGCCGCACGCGGCAGAATATCGAGATCGTGGATCTGTCCACCGGAAAGCGTTCGCCCCTGGTGTCGCTGGCGGGGCTGAACATCACGCCGGCGATGTCTCCGGACGGCACGAAGCTGGCGTTCGCAACGAGCCAGGACGGCAACTCGGAAATCTATACGATGGAGATGCAGACCAAGGCGCTGCAGCGTCTGACGGTCCATTCGGCGGGCGATCTCTCGCCGTCCTGGGCACCGACCGGGAAAGAAATCGCCTTCACGTCCGACCGGGGAGGAGGGCCGCAGATATATTTAATGAGCGCCGATGGCTCGAACGTGCGGCGGTTGACCTTTGACGGCGACTACAATGCGGCGCCGGCCTGGTCGCCTCGCGGCAACTGGGTTGCCTACGTGTGCCGGAGCGAGCAGCGGCAGTACAAGATCTGCCTGATCAGTCCGGACGGGCAAAAACGCGCGCAATTGACATCGGGGCAGAGCATCGACGATTCGCCGTCCTGGTCCCCGGATGGGCGGCATATCGTGTTTAGTTCGACGTCTGGAGGCAAAACGCAGCTCTACATGATCAACAGCGACGGCAAGGAGATGGAGCCGTTGACCTCGAGCGGGTCGCACAACAGCATGCCGGCCTGGTCTTCAGCGGAAATCCAGACGGTCGACGCTCAACCCACAGAGAAGAAATAATGTCTACGCCACATGATCGACAGCGACGGCAAGAAGATGGAACCGCTGACGTCCGGCGGATCGCACGACAGCATGCCGGGCTAGTTGTCAGCGGAAATCCAGACAGTCGACTCTTAACCAACGGAGAAGAAGTAATGTCCACACCAACACAGGAGCGTGATGCGATGAGCAGAGCCTGCCAGACAATAGGCGCGGTAATGATGGCCGGGTGCCTGCTGGTGTCCGTGCAGGGGTGCAATAAATCGGTCGAAGGGACGTCGGGCTCGAAAACCACGGAGCAGGCAGTGGTCAAGGCGCCGGTGACCTTGCCGGGCGAGGAGCGGGTGTCCGACGATATTGTGGTCGCGAAGGCCGAGCCGGAAGCCGCCCGCCAGCGCACGGAGGAAATGCGCCAGGAAGCGGCCGCGACAGCCGGCACGGGGCTGCAGGATGTGTTCTTCGGGTATGACAGTTGGACGATTATCGACAGCGGCAAGCAAGCTCTCGGGGCGGACGCGCAGTGGCTGAAGGCCAACGGCGGCAAAGCGCTGACGATCGAGGGACACTGCGACGAGCGGGGTACGCAAGCCTACAATCTGGTGCTGGGCGAGAGGCGGGCGAAGGCGGTGCGCAGCTATCTGACGGATATGGGCATTGATGCCAAGCGGCTGGCTGTGGCGTCCTACGGGAAAGACCGGCCGTTCTGCCGCGATCACAACGAGGACTGCTACCAGCAGAATCGGCGCGGCCATCTGGTACTGCGCGTTAAATAGCCAGGCGAGGGGCGAGTGGCACGAGGCGCGAGGCACAGCAGGGCATCCGTGTGCAGGTTGGCGCTGGCCGGCTGCATGCTGATGCTGTCGCCGGCCGGCTGTGCGCAGCAATCGGATCTGGTCAAGCAGGAGAAGGAATTGACGGCGAAAATCGCCAAGCTGGACCAGTCGATCGGCGAGACCAGGGCCAAATTCAACCAGGAACTGGCGACGCTGCGCGAGGAGGAACTGCCGGCTCTTCGAGGGAATCTGGACAAGGGCTCCAACCGGTTCGAGACCATCCAGCACCGCCTGGACGATGTGGAGAATAAATCGGCGGTACGGCTGAACGTGATCGAGAAGATTCAGCACGACCAGGCCAATCTCCTGAAGACGGACCGTGACCGCGTGCAGGAGGAATTGGCGAAGCTGGCCGAGACGGTCGGGGCCCTGGCCAAGACCGTGGACGCCAAGCTGGGGAGCCACGACAAGACGCTCGAACAGCTCAGCCGTTCCCTGACGGATCTATCCGTCAAGGTGGATGCGGACGGCAAGCTGACGTCGGATCACCTGGCGGAAGTGAACAAGAGCGTCAACTCGGTTGCGAAGGCGCTGCGGACGGTCGGCGAGGCGATCGAAACGCGGGAAGCCGAGCAGGATCGCCGTTTGGATGAGGTGGCCAAGGCGCTGGGCAAGGCGCCCCAGGCTGGAACGGCCAAAGAGGGCAAGTCGTCCAAGAGCGGCAAGCGGGATCTGCGTCCCGGCGGATCCGCGGAATCCGGCTCAACCAAGAGTTCGGGGCACGCGACGGCAGTCCCGGCACCAACTGCAGCGGTTGTTGTCGCCGGGGGGGCGTCGGCTGACAGCGAAGAGAAGAGTTACGAACAGTCTTTGCAAGCGTTCAAGGACGGCGATCTTGACGGGGCGCGGAAGCGGTTCTCGGAATTTCTCCAGCTCCATCCGGACTCGAAGCTTGCCGGCAATGCCCAATATTGGCTGGGAGAGTGCTACTATGGAGCCAAAGACTACGGACAGGCGATTGCGGCGTTCGACCGTGTGCACCGCTTCTATCCCGACAACGCCAAGGTGCCGGCGGCGCTGCTCAAAAAAGGGTTCGCCTACGAGGCTCTGAACGATCGCGCGCGTGCTTCGTCCGCGCTGAAGCAGGTCGTGGAAGCCTATCCGAGAAGTCCCGAAGCGACGAAGGCAAAAGAAAAATTGGCTCAGCTCAAGTAGCCAGAAGGAAGAGAATCCTGCCATGCGCGAGCATTCCACGAGACACCCGGACGGTTCGTTCGTCCTGCGCCTTGCGTGCGGGCTGCTCATGACCGCGTCCGGCTGCGCGAAGCACGCCGATTTTGTCGAAGTGCGGGAAGACCTCCGGAC
>JAIBHQ010000130.1 GCA_020028595.1 Nitrospirota bacterium | reverse complement strand
GGGCGACAAGGCGCTGTTCGTGAACGGCGGCAAATTCGGCGAGCGGTGGGGCAAGCTGTGCAAGACCTTCGGCGTGCAGGCGACGGAGATCAAAGTGGAGTGGGGCCAGGCGGTCAATCCGCAGGTTGTGGCGGATGCGCTGAAGAAAGATCCGTCCATCAAGGCGGTCTATGTGCAGGCGAGCGAAACGTCCACCGGCGTGTCGCACGACGTGAAGACGCTGGGCGAGATCGTCAAGAGGCACGACGATACGATTCTCGTGGTGGATGCCATCACGGCGCTCGGCGTGTTCGACATCAAGACCGACGCGTGGGGATTGGACGTGGTCATCACCGGTTCGCAGAAGGCCCTGATGCTGCCGCCCGGCATGGCGTTTGTGAGCGTGAGCGAGAAAGCCTGGCGGTTGGCGGACAAGGCCAAGAACGCCGCGTTCTATTTCAACTTCAAGAAGGAACGCGAAAATCAGATCAAGAATCAGACGACGTTTACGCCGACCGTGTCCCTGATCATTGGATTGCAGGAAGTCTTCAGGATCATGAAGGCGGAAGGATTGGACAAGATGTTTGCGCGGCAGGGTAAACTCGCGCAGGCGATGCGGGAAGGCATCAAGGCGGCCGGCCTGGCGTTGTTCCCGAAAGAATCGCCGAGCGACGCGCTGACGGCGGTCTGTGCGCCGGACGGGATCGACGGCCAGGCCGTGTACAAGAATCTCCGCGTGCAATACGGCATGACGGCGGCCGGCGGGCAGGACCATCTGAAGGGGAAGATTTTTCGCCTCTCCCACATGGGCTACGCGGACACCTTCGACGTGATTGCGGCGCTGGCGGCGACCGAAATGGTCTTGAAGGGGCTGGGCCATCCCATCAAGCTCGGCAGCGGCGTCGGCAAAGCGCAAGAAATCCTGATGGTCAAGTAAGCGGGGAGCCAAAGAGCGGAGAAAATGATGAGCGGCACCAACGCCATGAAAATTCTGGTCAGCGACAGCCTCTCGAAGCAGGGCATTGCGATTCTGGAGAAAGCCGGCTTCACGGTGGACGTGAAGACCAAGCTGCCCAAGGAAGAGCTGCTCAAGGAGATCAAGCAGTACGACGGCCTCATCGTGCGATCCGGCACGAAGGTCACGGCCGACGTGATCGCGGCGGCCGTGCGGCTGAAAGTCATCGGCCGGGCGGGTTCGGGCCTTGACAATGTGGATACCCAGGCGGCGACCAAGCGCGGCATTGTCGTCATGAACACGCCAGGCGGCAATACGGTCACGACCGCCGAACACACGATGTCGATGATCTTCGCCATGAGCCGGCGGATTCCCCAGGCCACGGCGTCGGTCAAGGCCGGCAAGTGGGAAAAAGACAAGTTCATGGGCGTGGAGCTCTATAATAAAACGCTCGGCATCGTGGGCATCGGCCAGATCGGCGGCTATCTCTCGAAGCTGGCGCAGGGCGCCTCGATGAACGTGATCGCCTACGATCCCTATCTGGCGCCGGAGCGGGCCGAGAAAATGGGCGTGGAGCTGGTGGACCTGCCGGAACTGTTCAAGCGGGCGGACATCGTCTCCGTGCACACGCCGCTGACGGCGGAAACCAAGTCGCTGATCAATTCAAAAGTCATTGCGTCCATGAAACAAGGCGTGATGATCGTCAACTGCGCGCGTGGCGGCATCATCAACGAAGCGGATCTGGTGGAGGCGCTGAAATCCAAAAAGGTCGCGGCCGCGGCGTTCGACGTGTTCGAGGACGAGCCGGTCAAGGCGGACAATCCGCTGCTGGTGCTGGATAATTTCGTCTGCACGCCGCACATCGGGGCCCAGACCAGCGAAGCGCAGGAAAATGTCGCGATCGGCATTGCCGAACAGGTCGTGGACTATTTCACGAAGGGCATCGCGCGCGGCGCCGTCAACATTCCGTCCATTCCACCGGATCTGCTGCCCAAGCTGCAGCCGTACCTGACGCTGGCGGAGAAAATCGGCATGCTGCAGTCGCAGCTGTACGAGGGCGGCTTGGAGCGTGTGACCGTCGAATATAATGGTGAAGTCGCCGGCCTGTCGGTGGCGCCGCTTACGATCGCGGTGCTGAAGGGCCTGTTGACGCCGATCCTGGAGGATGTCGTCAATTATGTGAACGCGCCCGTGATCGCCAAGGAGCGCGGTATCGAAGTCAAAGAGGTCAAGAGCAGCGACGCGGGAGATTTCACCAGCGTGATTCGCGTGCGCATCGAAGCCGGCAAGAAGGCGCACTGCCTGGCCGGGACCCTCCATAACCGCAAGGAGCCCCGCATCATCGAGATCGATGATTTTCAGGTCGAGGTGGTGCCGGAAGGGCACATGATGCTCATCCTGAACGAAGACAAACCGGGGGTGATCGGGGCGGTGGGGCAGGCGCTGGGAGATCACAACGTCAACATTGCCCGGATGCAATGTGCCCGCGAGGACCGGGGCGGCAACGCCCTGCTGATTTTTGGTCTGGATGCCTCGCTGCCGGCGAAGGTGCTGGAGGCCATCAAGCGCGGGAAGCATATTCTCTCCATCAAGCTGGTCGATCTCTCTCACTAACGCGGGCCTGCGCCGCGCCTGCGTCGTGATTGTTCTGCCCAGTGTGTGCCAGCGATCTATATTGTTAAGGTGATACTGATGAAGAAAGACGAGCGGTCGCTCGTGCCGTCCGGCATGGCTACTATCCTTCCTCATGCCGCCCAGAGAGTCCGCCAGTTGGAGACTGCGCTGCTGGGCACGCTGGCACGCTGGGGGTATCAGGAAATTATTCCGCCGACGTTTGAGTATCTCGATGTGCTGTCCCCCGGCCTCGAGCCGGACGTTATCGAGCAATGCTACAAATTCGCGGACCGGGCGACCGGGCGGATGCTGTTGCTGCGCCCGGACGTCACCGCGCAGATCGCCCGGATTGTCGCGATGGGCATGGCGGGCACGGCGTCGCTGCACCGCCTCTGCTACCGGACGACGGTGTTTCGTCATGCGCCGGAGCATGCCGGGCGGGAGCGGGAGATCTTCCAGGTCGGCGCCGAATTGATCGGCGTGGACGGCGTCAGCGCCGATGCGGAGATCATCGCGCTGATGATCGGCTGCCTGACGCAGATCGGGTTGACCTCGTTTACCATTTCGCTGGGCCACGTGGGGTTTTTTAAAACGCTCCTGGCAAAGTCCGGGCTCTCCGTGGAAGGCCAGAAACGCGCGGAGCAGGCGGCGGCGCGAAAGGACTTGCCGCGCCTGGAGGAGATTTGCGCGGAGGAACGGATTCCTCGCGGGAAGGCGCGCGCGATTCTCGAAACGCCGGGCCTCTGCGGCGGGGAGGCGGTGCTGGCGCGGGGCCGCGCGCTGGCCGGACGCGATCCCGCGCTTCGGGCCACGCTCGACCGGCTGGCTCAGGTCTATCGGTTGCTGAAAACTTCCGGCCTGCACGAACAGCTCCTCATCGATCTCGGCGAATTTCGCGGGTTCGATTATTACGATGGGGTCGTCTTTGACGTTTTTGCCAGGGGGCTGGGCAGCGAAGTGGGCGGCGGGGGCCGGTACAACCATCTCGTGGGACGGTTCGGCCGCGATCTGCCGTCCACGGGGTTTGCGTTCGATATGGATCGTTTGTTCCAGGCGATGGAAGCCGGAGGCAACGGGTACGTCCGCCCGGCCGCGGATTTCTTTCTCGCCGCGCCGGCGAGCGCCGGCGACCGGCTGTTTCGCGCTGCGCAGGCGTTGCGTGCGGCCGGCTATTGTGTCGTCCAGGGTGTGTTGACGGGCACGGGATCGGCGGGGATCCGCGCCGTCGCGGAGGAAGGCCGCGTGCTGCGGGCGTCGGTTGTGGCATTGCTTGGCATTCCCGCCACCGGCGCCGACGATGCCCTGGTGGTCGCCGGCACGTCGGTCAAGGGACGCAAACAGATGAAGATCAGGGATCTGCCTGCGCTGCTCTGAGGCAGGCGCCGGCTGAACACTCCATGGCACCCACCGACGTCTTAGATCCGAGATTGCCGCCGCAGAATCTTGAAGCCGAGCAATCGG
>JAIBHQ010000129.1 GCA_020028595.1 Nitrospirota bacterium | reverse complement strand
CGTGCCGAGGTAGCTCAGTTGGCAGAGCACAGCCCTGAAAAGGCTGGTGTCGACAGTTCAATTCTGTCCCTCGGCACCATACCAAACTTCGTTTGAACCGCCGCGTTCGATCACCTCGCGGCGGAGAGTTACTTTGCCACCAGTAGGCTTAGATTCTGCATGGCGTTTGCTCACCAGGCAGGGTGTCGCGTAGCGCGACATATCAAATCCTCATTATTGACGATTTGAACGGGCGGGTGGTACTATCTGACCTGTTATTTCTCGCATAGTTGGAGGCCGATGGCAGTTCCTATTTCCCAGATGTACACGGTGGCGGAGTACGTGCTCACGCAGCAGATCAAGGGCGTGAAGCGCTATCCCCTCGTGCTCATGCTCGAGCCGCTCTTTCGCTGCAATCTGGCCTGTGCCGGATGCGGCAAGATCCAATACCCCGATCACGTTCTGGACAAGCACCTGACACCCGAGCAGTGCTGGGCTGCCGCCGACGAATGCGGAGCGCCCATCGTGAGCATTCCGGGCGGAGAGCCGCTGATTCATCCCAGGATGGCGGAGATTGTCCGGGGGCTGGTCGAGCGCAAAAAGTATATCTATGTCTGCACCAACGCCATTCTCCTGGAGCGCAAGTTGGACGAATACACGCCGTCCAAGTATCTGACCTTCAGCATCCATATGGACGGATTGCGCGACGAGCACGATCTGGCCGTGTGCCGGGACGGTGTCTACGACGTGGCGATCAAGGCCATCCGCGAAGCGCTGAAACGGGGGCATCGCGTCACCACCAATACGACGCTGTTCGACGACGCCAGCCCTGCGCGCGTTCGGAAATTTTTCGACGAGATGATGGAGCTCGGCGTCGAAGGCATGATGATCTCGCCCGGGTACAGCTACCAGAAGGCGCCGGATAAGAAAAACTTCCTGAAGCGCGACAAAACCCGTGAGTTGTTCGCAAAGATTCTGGGCGACCGGAAGCGGGGATGGCGGTTCAATCAATCGCCGCTGTTTCTCGAGTTTCTCATGGGCCGGCGGGACTACCAGTGCACGCCGTGGGGGAATCCCACCTACAATGTGTTCGGCTGGCAGAAGCCCTGCTATTTGCTGCAGGAAGGCTATGCGAAGACCTTCCAGGAATTGATGGACACGACGGCATGGGAGCAGTACGGCACGGGCCGGAACGAGAAATGCGCCGATTGCATGGTGCACTGCGGCTATGAGGCGTCCGCTGTCGCCGATACCTTTGGGTCCTGGTCAGGGTTCGGACGGACGGCCAAAGTGACCATCATGCCCAATGCCCGATAACATCCGCTGAGTTCTTTCTTCTGCGACTCGCAACGTTGTGACGGATTCCAAGTATCATACCCCGGAACATACGAAATTAGAGGGACGGGTGTTTCGTCCCGCCACGCCGGCCGAATTGGCGGAAGCGGTGGAGTTGGCCTTTGACTATCGTGGCGATGTGACGCTGACGTTGCGGTCTGGCGAGCAGGTGGCCGGCTACCTGTTCAACCGTGAAACAACGTGCCCGCAACCCGTCCTGCACGTGTTTCCGGAAGCCGGTGGAACCAGGCTGATTGCGTATGCCGATGTGGCCACGATCGCGTTCACCGGCGAAGATACGGCGTCCGGAAATTCCTGGGAAGCCTGGGTGACCAAGAAAGAGTCGGATCGGCGTGCCGACGCGCAACGGGCCGAAGCTGATGCGCGGGCGCGCGGCCATCTGTAGCCGGATACTCCTTCCTGCCGGTTCATTTTCCCTCGCTGTTCCAATCTGAAACGTTCACGACACGCTTCCAAATCGCGCATCAACGCCAACATCAAATCGTCAGAAATGCCTTGTAAACACTGACGAATCGCGATGTCCGTCAGGTCAATCAGGTTGTTGACATGGCCTATTGGCTATGCTACAAGTGTGCGCCTTACGCCCTTGTAACCTGTGTATTCTTCGAGTGTTTTCCTCGTGAGGGTACACAATAAGATGCGAAACAGTACCAGCGGGCGTGCGGATTTCGTGACATTGCGCGCATTCATCAGGCAAGCGGTTCTGGGTTGGGTGACGGTGTGGCTCGGATCGCTGCTTGCCGGCTTGCCGGCGGCGATGGCGATGCATGAAACGGATCATCGCTTCACGGTGGAAGGGTCGGTCTGTGGAGCCGACGGCGAGCCGGTTTCTGGAATTGAAGTGCTCGCGAAAGACGCCCGCATCTCCGTACTGAGCACGACGCTGACGGACGAACGAGGCTACTACAAAGTTACGCTGCATCTGCATAACGACAACAAGGGCGATCCGATTGTCGTCTATGTAAAGGATAAAGAAGGAGCGATTCAGCGGGAGCAGCAGATCACCGCTCAATTTGATCCGAAAGATGTTCAGACCGAACGAAAAACGACGGTCAATTTCGGATCCGGATGTGAGTCGCTGGCAGGGGGGCCGCCGCCTTGGATCTATTTCGGCGCGGGCCTAGCCGTTCTTGCAGGGGGAGCATGGGCCGGTGCCAAGTTGCTCCGCGGTCGAAAGCGCCAGGCCAAAGGCGGTAGAGGCGGGAAGCGATAATCGGCGTTCATTATACATTCGTTTAGGTCCGCGAGACGTTCGTTATACCTCGTCGGATCGGTGCTGAGGGGTAGGGCAGGGATGGGCGATTGCGCAGTCCCGAGCGAGTGATCGAAGCGCTTTTGTTTCAGGAACGGCCTGAAGCGAAAGCGTCTTTTTTTGACTTGAATTTGACAGGGAATGGGTACGGCTGACGGTCTGTGTGCCGAAGAAAGGGAGAGGGAAACATGATGAAGTCGACAACGTGGATCCATGGAGTGTTGTTTATTGGTGTGGTCGGCATGAGCGTCGCAGTCTCGAGCTGTGGCGAGGGGGGCGAAGGCCCGATCGTGGCGCCGCCGGATCCTCCCGCGGAATATGCGGATAAGCACATGCCGGCCGGTTGGTGGGCGGACGACAAGATTGTTGAGGAAGGCCGCAAGCTGTTCATCGGAGAAACCAATCCTGACGTCAATTGCGCGAGCTGTCACGGGAGAGACGGGAAACCGGTCAAGGCCGGGGCCCGCGATTTTCGCGTGTCGGACCGCATGAAGCTCTATTCGGACTCGGTCTGGTTCTGGCGGATTTCTGAAGGCGTGCCGAACACCAAGATGAAGGCCTGGAAAACAAAGCTGCCCAATGAAGAAGATCGGTGGAAGCTGGTGGCGTTCGAGCGGAACTTCGGGCTGAAGGGCCAGGAGTGGGACGCGAGCAAGAAAGCATGGGTGCCTGTCGGGTCCGTGGCTGCAGCTCCAGCGGCTGATGTAAAGGGTGCCAAGAAGGGCGCCAAAAAGGATGCAGCTCCGGCTGGCGGCAAGAAAAAGTAGGTCGCGAAGCAGGGAGGAGGGCGGCGAAAACCATGAAAACGTGGCAGCGTAGTCTGTTAATGCTGTTCGGGCTTCTGGCGGTGTTCGGGACCACGGCCTATGCGCAGGTGCCGAACGCTCCGACCGTCGAGTTTCCCTATACGGGGAACCGGACGGCGGTCTGGATCGTCGCCCAGCTCCATATCCTGTTTGCCGCCTTTATCCTCGGTGCCCCGATCTTCGTCGTTATTTCGGAGTGGCTGGGGTATCGGAAACAGGATCCGCGGTATGATCGGCTGGCGAAAGAGGTGATGAAGGTCACGGTCATCCTCTACAGTATGACCGCACTGACCGGCGGACTCTTTATTTTCGTGCTGCTGGCGACCTATCCGCAGTTCACGACCTGGCTGATCAACCATTTTTTCCTGATCTTCGCCGTCATCTACCCCTTGCTGTTCATCGGTGAGACCATCGTCCTCTACCTGTATTTCTATACCTGGGACGCGTGGAAGGGGGACAGGAAAGCGCGGCACATCGCGCTGGGCGTGCTGCTGAACATCATCGGCACGGTCACGCTCTTTGTCATCGACGGTCCCACCTCGTTCATGAACACGCCGGCGAAGGCGGAAGGCGCCTCGATCGTCGAATTCATCCAGACCGCGACGCTCTGGGACAAGGT
>JAIBHQ010000128.1 GCA_020028595.1 Nitrospirota bacterium | reverse complement strand
GACGGTTCGATCAAAGCCGGCAAAGCCGGTGGCCTTCTCCAACATTCTGGCAATGCTTGACTCATTCTGAACGACTCTGTGAATATGCGCGTCCATGCAATCCTGGGGACCAGAGCTCGCCATCATCCTGGGAATCGTCGAAGGACTCACCGAGTACCTGCCGATCTCGTCCACCGGACATTTGATTCTAGTCGGCCATTGGCTGGGATTTACCGGCGAAACGGCAGCCAGCGTCGAAATCTCGATCCAGTTCGGCGCGATTCTGGCTGTGATCGTGTATGAACGGCACAAGTTGGCGTCCTTTCTATCCCAGGCCGCCACCGAACAGGCCTCGCTCAGATCGTTATGTGGGCAGGGCTCCTGGACGGCGGCCGTCACTCAATCCATGGCGGAGCACAAAAATCTGTGGTTTCTGATCGGCCTCTTTGTCGCCTTTCTTCCCGCCGCCGTCGTCGGCCTGCTGAGCCATCACTGGATCGAAACCCATCTCTTCAATCCACGCACGGTGGCCATTGCATCGATCGTGGGCGGACTGATTATCATGGCCGTGGAAGCCATGCAGAAAGAGGCTCGCGTGACCCAGCTGGAGCAGGTCGGAGTGAAAATGGCATGGTGGGTCGGCGTGGCCCAATGCGTGGCGCTCATCCCCGGCACATCCCGTTCAGGCGCCACGATCATCGGCGCCCTGCTGGCCGGCATGGACCGCAAAACCGCGACGGAATATTCGTTTTTCCTGGCCCTGCCGACGCTGCTCGCCGCCACCGGCTACAAACTGGTTAAATCCGCCGCTGTGTTCTCGGCGCAGGACCTGTTGGCTCTGGGGCTGGGGATGATCGTGGCCTTTCTGGTCGCCTGGGCGGTGATCGCGGGGTTCCTCAATTTCGTCAAGCGGCACAGTCTGTTCGTATTCGCCTACTATCGAATCGCGATGGGCCTGTTAGTGTTGTGGCTGATTCCGTAACGGAGAGGAACGGCGATGTCGGATTCGGACACAGTGCACGTCTACGATACGTGGGTGAGAGGGAAGAACGGCACCATCCATTTCGATGTCATGACGACGGATGAAACGACCGCGCTGAAACTTGCCAGGGCCCATCTCGCCGGCATCGGCGAGGCCGGCGCGACCATCACCACGAAGGAATGCCAGTTCTGCCACAGCGAGCCGTTAGTGATGTTCTCCACCGAGCAGCAGCGACAGTTCCGCGAACAAGGAGGATTCATCCTGCCTCTGCCCGCGTAGTTCTCGTGCCCTTCAATTGTTGAGCGGTTGATCCTGGGGGAGGGCGGCATCTGGTTCTTTCTTTTCAAAGGCCAGATGAAACGCCAGGAAACAGACACCGACGCTGATGGCGGCGTCGGCCACGTTGAACGCCGGCCAGTGGTAGGCGCCCACGTAGACGTCCAGAAAATCGATCACTTCGCCGAACCGCACCCGATCCAGCAAATTGCCGATCGCTCCGCCGAAGACGGCCGCCACGCTGAGCTGCCCGCCCCAGTCATCGGACTTCAGGCGATACAGGATCGTTCCCAGCAGGGCCAAGGCAAACAGCGAGGTCAGCCCGAAGAACACCAGGCGAAACCCGTTGCTGCTCGAGGCCAGAATGCCGAACGCCGCGCCGGGATTGCGGATATAGGTGATGCTGAAAAAGTCCGGCACCACTGGAATAGTTTCATGCAGCCGCATGCTTTGTATGATCTGCAGCTTGGTCGCCTGGTCGAGCAGGACAGTGATCGCGCTGACCAGCGCCAGCAACACGTATCGCGCGGCCGGATTCTTCACCGTATCGCCTCCACGCACCGGTCGCATAAAGTGGGATGGTCCTTGAACGTCCCAACCGCCGGCCGGTAGTTCCAGCAGCGCTCGCATTTCTGCCCATCTGCCCGCCTGATCTCAGCTGAACAACCTTTCTGCGCCCCTCGCTCCAGCGCGACTTGCGAGACGATGAACAGCGCCGGAAGCTCCGATTCGTAAGGCTTCAAGAAGGCCTGCGTGGCGTCATCCGCCTTCAAGACGACCTTGGCCTCTAGCGCCGAGCCGATAACCTTGTCCCGTCGCTGCGCTTCGAGCGACGCCTGGACCGCAACCCTGATCTCCAGCAACTGCTCCCACCGTTGCGCCAGTTTCTCATCCGCCCACTTGGGATTCGCCTCGGGGAATGAAGCCAGATGCACGTTCGCCGCTTCCTTGCGCGCAGCCTCCGGCAACATGCGCCACATCTCGTCCGCGGTAAAACTCAGAACCGGCGCCATGAGCTTCGTCAACGCGATCAGGATGTCATGCAACACCGTCTGCGAGCTGCGCCGTTCATGCGCGTCCTTGTGAAACGTGTAGAGTCGGTCCTTGAGAATATCCAAATAGACCGCGCTCAGGTCCACGGAGCAGAAGTTGTTCAACGCGTGGAATATGGCGTGAAATTCGTAGTCGTAATAAGCTGTCCTGACTTTTGGAATCAATTCCCCCAGCCGCAGCAGCGCCCATCGGTCTAATTCCGGCAGTTTCTCGTAGGCCACCCGGTGCACCGCCGGATCGAAATCGTACAGATTGCTCAGCAGGAACCGGCAGGTATTGCGGATCTTGCGATAGGCTTCGACCAGATGATTCAAAATTTCCTGCGAGATGCGGAGGTCTTCCCGGTAGTCCTGCGCCGCCACCCAGAGGCGGAGGATTTCCGCGCCGGATTGCTTGATCACATCCTGGGGCGCCACGACGTTGCCGGCGGACTTGGACATCTTCTTGCCGGCCCCGTCCACCACAAAGCCATGCGTGAGAACGGCTTCGTAAGGCGGCTTCCCGTCCGCCGTCATGCCGGCCAGCAGCGCGCTGTGGAACCATCCACGGTGCTGGTCCGAGCCTTCCAGGTAAAGACCAGCCGGCCACCAGCCCTGCGGCTTGAGCACGGCGGCAAAACTCACGCCGGACTCGAACCACACATCCAGAATGTCCCGTTCCTTCTCGAATTCTTTTCCGCCACATGCGCACGTCGTGCCGGCCGGCATCAATTCCGCCGCCGATTTCTGAAACCAGACATCGGCGCCCTGCTTCTCGACCAGCTTTGCCACGTGTTCGATGACCGTCGAATCGGCCAGGACTTTCTTGCAGGCTTTGCACGTAAACCCTGGGATCGGCACGCCCCAGACCCGCTGGCGCGACAGGCACCAATCTGGACGATTCAGAATCATTCCATGAATACGATCCCGCCCCCAGGATGGAATCCATTTCACCTGCTCGTCGATTGATGTGAGCGTCTTCTTTCGTAAATCGTTCGTCTGCATCGAGACAAACCACTGCTCCGTCGCGCGGAAGATCACCGGCTGTTTGCAACGCCAGCAATGGGGATAGGAGTGGCCAAGACTCCCGTGGCCAAGCAACAGCCCCCTGCCCTTCAACGCTTCAACAATCAGAGGGTTGGCCTTGAAGACATGCTGGCCTGAAAAATCCTTCACGCGATCGGTAAACCGCCCCGCATCGTCCAGCGGAGCCAGCACTTCCAACTGTTCCCCCTTCGGCACGGACGCATTGTGTTCCAGCGCCAGCACGTAGTCTTCCATGCCGTGTCCCGGCGCGATGTGGACACAGCCGGTGCCTTGGTCCAACGTGACGAAATCTCCGAGGAGCACCGGGGATGTCCCGTCCAACAGCGGACGTCTGGTTCCGAGCTTGTGAAACTCCCGCCCCTTCTTGATTCCAAGAATTGAATGGTCCGGCAGCACGCAGGCCTTGACGACACTGTCCACCAGCGGCTTGGCTAGCACATAGGCCTCATCGCCGACTTTCACGAAAGCATAGTCATACTCGGGATGAAGACAGACCGCCTGGTTCGCAGGCAGAGTCCAGGGGGTCGTCGTCCAAATCACCACCGACATGGACTTTATGCCGGCCAGCTCGATGCCGAATTGATCCGCAAGACGCGCCGGCGCATCAACGAACGGAAACTTCACATAGACCGACGGCGAAGTATGGTCCTCATATTCCACTTCCGCTTCCGCCAGCGCCGTCCGGTCGTGCGTGCACCAAAGCACCGGCTTGAGT
>JAIBHQ010000127.1 GCA_020028595.1 Nitrospirota bacterium | reverse complement strand
ACGACGGCCGGACGGCTTCCCAGGCGCTGCGAATAATCGCGCACCGATGCCTCGATATCCAGCACGCCAAGAGCAATATGAACGGTCTTCATGGATTTCACTGTCCGCCAGCTTGTGTGCCACACATTAATCCCGAGGCGCGCAGTTTGGCAAGCAGCCCCGCCCCCGAAGAGGCAAACGGGGACATTCCTTATTTCGCTTCGTAGAAAAAGACTCCTGCCACCTTATGTTTTCCTCGCGGGCATGGGATAATGACGCACGACGATGGCTGGCACGGCGCAATTTCCAGACGAACAGACCGACCAGGGCGCATTCAAGCGCCAGGCGGACGCCTTCAACGGATGGGTCACGGACGATGGTCAGTCGGGCTACCCGGCGGCGACCAAACGCTACCATTTATATGTGTCCTGGGCCTGCCCCTGGGCGCACCGCACGATTATTGTACGGAAGTTAAAACGGCTGGAAGATGTCATCGGCATGACGGTGGTGGATCCCATCCGGGACGACCGCGGGTGGGCCTTCCGCGAAGGGCCCGGCCACTCGCTCGATCCCATCAATGGGTTTCAGTTTCTCAGCGAGGCCTACCGGGCGACCGATCCGGACTACCGGGGGCGGGTCACGGTGCCCGTGCTGTGGGACATGCAGAGCAAGCGCATCGTCAGCAACTCCGACGACGACATCATGCGCATGTTCAACAGCGCCTTCAACCGGTTCACCGACAGCACACTGGACTTGTATCCCGAGGCGCTGCGGAAGGACATCGACGAGCTGAACACGTTCATCTACGAGAACGTGAACGACGGCGTCTACCGCGCCGGCTTCGCGACCTCGCAACGGGTCTATGAGAAAGCGGTGCGCCGCCTCTTCGACGCGCTCGACCAACTGGACGCGCGCCTCAAGGCTCAGCGCTATTTATTTGGAACGCAGTTCGTGGAAACGGATTGGCGGCTCTTCGTCACCCTCATCCGGTTCGACGCGGTCTACCACGGGCATTTCAAGTGCAACCTCCGGCGGATTGCGGACTATCCCAACCTGTCCGGCTACCTCAAGGACCTCTACCAAACCGACGGGATTGCCGACACGGTCAATTTCGATCACATCAAGCGGCACTACTATGTCACCCACGACGACATTAATCCAACCCGTATCGTGCCCCTTGGTCCGGACCAGGACCTGCGCACCCCGCATAACCGCAACCGCTAAACTGTCTATTTTCACGGATGGTGTTTGGTGCTATAGTGCCCGGCACGACGCGCGGGTTTCACACAGGACGCCAGTCAGATGCCCGAGACCGAACAACCAGGCAAGAGGCAGTATCCAAGGCAAAAGGTGTTCACCTATTGCCGGGTGGTCTGGTCCAGCAAGCAGGCGTCCTACCAGGTACCGGCCATGACCGTGGATGTCTCCCGGAAGGGCCTCGCCATTCTGCTCCGCACTCCCGCTCAACCGATCTGGATGGAGGCAACCATCCACATCCTGAACGATCTTGAAATCCGGGCAGCGCCGATTCACAAACGGCCCTGGGCAAACCGGGTGGACGGTTCTCAGGTCGGCTTCGCAATTAAACAGATCGTCAGCGGGGAACAGCAGTGGGAGGCCATGTGCAACGGATCCAACGGCTCACATGTGGTGAACCCTCAGGGACAGATCTAGCCTAGCGTTTGCAGTAACGCTCTCATCTCAGGGATCAGATCAACTCCCCCGTTCGAGCGACCCGAAGCAGCCGCGTCGATGCCGGCATTGAGGACCGGCTTCGCTTCGTCTTTTCGCCCAAGCTTAACCAACGCACGACCAAGAGCTAGGTGCGAGGCGACATGCACGGGATCGAGTTGCACCGCCACGCGCAGATGCTCGACGGCCTCTTCGACATTCCCGCCTTCCTGAAGAATCTTATTCCCCAGGCCATAGCGACCCAGGAACCCCTTCGGGTTCTTCGCGACCATCTGTCTGAATGCGTCGAGATCCATTTCTTCGTTAATCTTCTGACTCAGACGAAGAGCTTAACTGGAGCTTGCCGGCCAGCAGGAGCTTGCCGACGTAGAACATCAATCCCGCACCAGCCAGAGACAAGAGGAGCTTCCAAATTTGGAACTCGGCCTCCTGTCCTTCCACGCGGTGCCTGCCCGGTTCATCAGGCAGGTACGTCACCCGGATCGGACCCTGCTCACGCAATTGGTCCCACACATCCTTGTCCAGCTCCACGGTGTCGGTGATGTCCTCACCTAGTACTGAAAAACGGTAGGCGACGGAGTAATAGGTTTGTCTTGTGCGCCCCTCATGGCTCTGGCTCTCTACCATCCTGGTGCCGACCTTTTTCTCCAGCACGGTGCCGTCCACGCTGCGGCCCTCCTGCTCCAGGCTCCGGTCGTGAGCCAGTCCGGTGATCGTCTGATACGCGCCCCCAACCAGAAACAGCACCCCCGACACCAGAAACACCCAGCCGATCGAGCCGGCCGGAAGGCCGGCCAGCCATTGACGGATCGAGAAGGGCTCGCTCGTGGACATCGTTCCCCGGTCTCAAATGAATCCGCCGTTCACGCGGATGTTCTGGCCAGTGATCCAGCGCGCATCGTCGGTGACGAGGAAGGTCACGACATCGGCGATGTCGGTGGGCTCGCCCAGGCGGCCGAGCGCGGCCATCCGCGAGAACTCCTGCTTATGGGCTTCGGTCTTTCCCTCGCCGAAGAGTTCCGTGTCGGTCGGCCCCGGTGACACCGTATTGACCGTGATGCCGCGCCGGCCGAGCTCATGCGCGAGGTGCCGCGTCATTTGCTCCACCGCCCCCTTCGTTGCCGCGTAGGCCACGTAGGTCGACAGCATCAACCCGGTGACCGACGAGGACACGTTGACGATCCGTCCGTCATCCGGCATGCACCGCGCCGCCTGCTTGCAGGTGAGAAAGACCCCTTTGACGTTCGTCGCCAGGATTTGATCGAACTCCTTCTCGGTGATTTCCGCGACCATCTTGTAGAGCGGGATGCCGGCATTGTTGACGAGGATGTCCACCTTGCCGAATTGCTTGATGCTCTCGTCGAACAGACGCTGCACGTCCGCCGCCTTGCCGACATCGGCCTGAATCGCCGCCGCCCGGTTGCCGGCCGCTTCAATACGTTTCACGACGGCCTTGGCCTTGTCCGCGCTGTCCACGTAATTGACCACCACGCTCGCGCCCTCGCGCGCGAGGTGCTCGGCAACGGCCGCACCGATGCCACGCGAGGCCCCCGTGACAATCGCCACCTTCGCCTTCAATCGTTGTCCACTCATAACGTTCCTTTCGTGTTGACGACTGTTTGACGGAAGCAACACGTGGCTCCCGCAATTTCCTTATACCATACCGCCAATCATGGCGCCTGTCCTGAAGGATTGGCATTGAGGTGCGCGATGATCAGCCTCGCATCACCGATCGGATCGGCTGTGAACGGGGCCTCGTGCCGTTTGGGCACGGCGGTGCTCAAGCGCTCAGCCGCCTGGCGGATGGGAAGCGGAAAGGACACGTCCTGCTGAATCTGACGGAGATATTCCATCGCATCCCCGCGCCACTTTCGAACAGGCAGCCGCTCCAGCCACGCCTCGGTGGCAAGGGCCACGGCCCGCCGGGCGCAGACGCGCGCCTTGCCGTCATTGTCTGCCTTCAGCGCAGCCTCGGCCGTGGTGAGTTCCCGTTCAATCAGATCCACCTGTACCATCAGGCGAGTGCGTTCCGATGGATGATGCAATGCACGTCGAGAATATTGTCGGTACGGTCAACCGAGTAAAAGATTCGCCAGTCCCCGACTGCGTACTTGGCCAGACCGGGTAATTCCGGAGCAATCGGCTCGTGGCGGAGATTCCCAACGTTGGACGCCAGCCATTTCGTCTTATCGAGCAGGCGTTGCGCCAACTCCTTGTCCAGCGCGGCAAGATCGGCGATGACGTCCGGTTTGCAGGCAAGGCGATACCAGGGCATGGCCGGCTACCAATTCAACCCGAGCTTTTCAGCGACCTCATCGCCGCTCACACGTTCCGTCGAGGTCAGCGACTGTTTCAGACGCGTCCGGAGCGCCTCACCAAGC
>JAIBHQ010000126.1 GCA_020028595.1 Nitrospirota bacterium | reverse complement strand
GGGACAGAAAAAGCTCTGCGTTGATAGCGACGCGGCTGAATCGTACGTGGCTGAGTCGGTGTCGGAAAAGCCGCTGCAGTGTTCTTGGGATCTGCAGGAAGAGCCTTTGAGATGGTCTCGGCGCTGTGCCGCATCAAATCCTCCTTAGGAAGACAAGAGCCAATTCGGCAAACTATAGCAAGCCGTATCAGGTTTGGCAAAATTATTTCGATTTTTCAACAGCCTGCGGGATTTACTATGCGTAGAAATGCGCTGGCTAATTTTGTGCAGCCTGGCGGTTGGAATATTTTTGATGCCGGACGGGTCAGTGCGATTCGACGTTGCGGGATAGGGACGGGAATATGGTCAGTCTCGCGCAACCGGGGCGGACGCGGAGTTCCTGAAGCAAAGAGGAGAGAATCGGTCCTTCGATTGTCCCAATATCTGCGTACAAAATGACAAGGCCAAGTCCTGACGGTCCGGGGGATGCGTATGATAGCGGGAGAGGTTGCCGGACTTCTGCAATCTTTCCATGGATTTGCAGGATGGCACCTTCCAGGAAGAAGTCGAGCCGGACCTGGTGCTCTCGTGTGACAGCAGGAGTTCCTTCAACGGTCACATAGACATCCGACAGGCTGATGTCACGGACGACCCCTGGAAATGCGGCATCCCGAAGGTGCAGGGAGGCTTCCATCTGAACGGAGACGCGATCAGCATGGCGCCGATCGGTATACAAAGAGCGCGGTTCTTTGACGGCAGGGGCCGGGAAGGGCGTTGGATCTGTATGAAGAGTTGGATTGGTGTGAAGAGAAGGTTCGTAGAGGCGGGACGGCGCCGATGTCGTTGCACTGCTTTCAATCGCGTGTTTGATGATGCCGATGGTGCCCAGGAACTGCCGTTGCTGACCATACAGGCCCGCGGTCTGGCAGGCGACCTTCACGACGCCACCGTGCTTTCCGATGAGCCGTACCGACTTGTCATGCTGAGCCCGCAACGCAGTCCGGCGTTCATGCACATGCTGCCGCGCCAGTTGCCATTCGTCCGGGTGCAGCAGTGTCGAGTAATGTGTGCCGATTAGTTCCTGCGAACTGTAGCCCAGAAGGGCCGTCACGCCGGCGCCAATGGCAATAAACCGGCCATCGGCGTCCAGCTCGTAGAGCAAACCGGGAAAGTGTTCGATCAAACAGACGTGGCGTTCCCGTGCGGCGGCGAGTTCTTTCTGAAGCGCCCGCTGCTCCAGCACTCCGCGTGTGACAATCGGCAGTTCTGTCAGGAACGCGGGCGATTTCTTGTAGAGGAAGAGATCGGCGCCGGCCTGGATGGCTATTGCCGCCATCTTGGCGTCATGGTGTTCGGCTTGTACGACGATGACGGACGAAGGGGCCTGGCGCCGCAGTTGAGGCAGCAGATCGAGGGCGCTTCGATGGGCCAGTTGTTCATCGAGTAGAATGACACTCCAGTTCTGCTTGGGGCCCCACTCCAACGCTTCTTCCGCAGAGTACACGGCTTCAACGCGGCAGCCGGGATAGACCTGACGCATGCAAATCGTCGTTTGTTTGATTTCTTCAGCTTGCTCGTGGATGAGCAGGAGCGCCAGTGCTTTTGTGTCGGAAGGTGCCGCGCCATACGGAGAGTCGCCTGCCGGGCCTGGCTGGGCCGGTGATGCGAATGGCCTGTTGAAACGAGATGGATCCATCTAGAGCGTGGAAACCGAAAATGGACTTGAGCGCCACACTGATAGAGTAGCTTATGCTACAACAAGATACGGTAGTCAAGGCCTAATTTACCACAATATATAGTAAGAAGGAGGGTGGGGATCAAAAAAGAACCCCGACTCCATTTCGGACTCGGGGCTCTTGCCGTGCAGGCTAAAAGTGGAGATTACTGAACGGAGGAAGCCACCTTGGCCGAGGGGCATGCGCCCGGCGTCATGTAGAGTAAATAATTGCCCATGCCGTGCTGCACAGTGGGAATGTGGATTGGATGGTGATGGACCATCGTCATTTCGTACTCGTCTTTCGTATTGACCGAAAAACCTTGCGCATCCTTGTAGACCTGATGCGGCTGGAACGCGAGGAACGTTCCATCGCGTTCGACATCGGGTACGGTCCGCAGCAACGTCTGTTTCGTCGTCTTATTGTCCAGCGTGATCAGCAGCAGCTCGTCGTGTCCGTGGGGATAGGCGAACTTCACGCAGCCGTCCATGTTGAATTTGAGCGGCGCCGAATGTACGGACACGCCCGGCTTGATCTCGATGCCTTCATCCGTTTGGTCCGGCCCTCGCTGGGAGAATTTGCTGTAGCAGACGATGTTGATGCCCACCTGGTACACGTCCATTTCCTTGACGGGCTTGTTCTTCTTGGTCGTGTACATGGTGAACCGGGCCATTACGTCCTTCGTCGGCGGTGCCTTGTGGTAGAAGGCGACGACCGACATGAGGTGCGTGCCCTTCGCGAGTTTCACGCCGTAGCCATCCGGGAAGCGGGCCTCCGTCATCTCCAGCCCGGCCCCGGCGAAAAACAACGGCTCGCCGTCGCAGGACACGCTGGGTTTGTCGTTGTTCATCATCAGAATATGGTGCAGGTAGTTCTGAGGGAGCGCTTTGCCATCTTTCGTGAAGACCTCCGACTTGTACCCGGTCATGTATGTGTCCTCGGGCAGTTGGAAGACATGCTTCGGCAGGCTGGCGGCCAGGTCTCCTTCGTGGGGAGACGGGAGATCGATGGGGCCGAACGTCAGCGCGACGGTGTCGTCGGTAATGGCAATCCTCGTCGTGACCTGGTTTTTCAAGGTCGGCACGGCCGGCGCGGCGCCGTGGTGATGGCCGCCGTCGGCCAGCGCCGTTCCCGCCGGCATGATGAGAATCATTGTCGCAAGCAGCAATCGATTCATAAGTTCTCCCAAATTACTCAATTGTGGTCGTGTTAACGGGCCGGCAGCGGCGTGAGCCGCTTCCAAGCATAAGTCCCTCCGTGCTCACGAGGAGGAATGTTATTGCGGGTACCAACACGGGTGTACCACCAGATTCCCTTTGCTTCCTTCCCATCTTCAGACAGCAGGACTTCAAAGCCTCCTTCGCGGTCGTTCTCGGGCTGTTGCCACGTGCCCTGCCAGAGGCGGTTCGCATAGCTGGCGGTTTTGAGCATCCCGCCCTTGTGCGTGTAGGTGCCGTTGCCGGCCTTATCCAGCGTCGCCCGATAGGCTTTATCTTCTTCTTCGATCTCCCAGTCTCCGCTTAAATCCGGCGTCTCGGACACGGAGGAAATTTTCCTGGCTGATGCAACGCCGTCGGCTTGCGCAGTTGTAAGAGCCGGCTTGGCGCGAGAGGATTCGTGCCAGACATGCAGGAGCCACTGACCATTGCGACGTTCGAGGACTCCGGTCTCGCGCAGGGGGAGCGAGAGGCTTGTGAGATTGGCACCGGTGCCGACATGGCGGATATAGTCCAGTTCCATCGAGAACCAGGCGACGTCACCCTTCTGCCACATGTGCAATTCCGTAATCGGGATTTCCAACCTGGTGACGGCCTCGAATTCTTCCTTCATTTCCCGCTCGAAGGCCGGCCAGCCGACATATTTCCGTCCACCTATGGTATAGCCGACCACGTCTGCGTCGTGTGCCATGTATCGTGAGAGCGTGGAGATATCTTTGTCGGCATTGGCGCGAACCAGCAGGCGGAGGACTTCCTCTGGTGTTGTGGGCTCGATGGCGTAGGCAGGGGCAATCCAACAAGCCGTCGCCAGCGCGAGCAGCATGAGGTTCCCGGTGAAAGAGAGCCGCCAGGTTGATTGGTGATCAATCGTGGGCATGCGAATACGAGGCTACCTGTGCGTTTGCCGGATTGTCAATAATTCTTGCTTATGTGGAGCGGTGTTGAGCCGACAGGCCGGAACGCGAGACCAACTCGCCGTAGAGATGCTCCGCGAGCGGTTCGAGGTTTTTGGTATCGGCGGCATTGTAGGTGACGAGTCGGGACAGCGCCTGCTCGTCGCCAGCCTACCACTGATACCACAGGCGGACAGCCTCCCAGCCGTCCATACCCTGGACGGACGCATGGCGCGCGATGCCCAGCGTCGACTCGATCTGTTTCAAGC
>JAIBHQ010000125.1 GCA_020028595.1 Nitrospirota bacterium | reverse complement strand
GTGCTGACGGCGTAGCCAACGCTGCCCATCGCCGCCGTCAACCAGCCGGTCAGAAACGGCCCGACTGAGGCAAAGACTCTCCCTGCATTGAAGCAGAATCCGGCGCCGGTCGCGCGCAGTCGAGTCGGGTACAGTTCCGGCAGGTAGATGGGAAATCCGCTGAAGATGCCGTTATTGAAGAATCCCAGCACCGGCAGCAGCAGCAGCACGTGCACGTACGCGCGCGGCGTCAGGAAGGTGATCGGCAGCATGATCAGACTGCCGGCGCACATGAGCGCGAAGACCGGCCGTCGCCCGAAGCGATCGGCCAGTGGACCGAAACTCAGATAGCCGAACAGGGCTCCCGCATTGAGCGCCATGATGGCGTAGCTGACGCGCGCCGATAATTCCTGCCGGCTGAGTCCTTGCAGATCCGGCAGGGTGCTGATCAGCGTGGGCGTCCAGTTGGTTGATCCCCACAGACCGAACACCGCAACAAAGGCCAGCGTCGAGCCGGCGAGCGTCGGGCGGAGCAGATCGCCCTGGAACAATTCCGCCAGTTTCGCAAAGGAGCCGGCCCCGGCCGCCGAATCCTGCCGATGCGCTTGCACCCACCTCTCCGGTTCCTTGACCCACAGACGGACAAGCAGGGCAGCCACCGCAGGCACAATGCCAACCACGAACAGGGCGCGCCAGCCGTAGCCGCTCAGCAGGAGATTCAGCGCCGCGGCTAAAAAGAACCCCGCCGCCCAGGCCGATTGCAACAGGCCGGCGGCCCTGGCCCGTTTCTCTTCCGGCCAGACTTCCGCAACGAGCGCCGCGCCAGCCGCCCATTCCCCGCCGATTCCCAGCGCCGTCAGAAAGCGGTAGATGGCCAGGTGCCACCATGTTTGCGACAGGGCGGCGAGGCCGGTGAAGACGGCGTAGATCAGAATGGTGGCGATCAGCGTTTTGGTCCGGCCGAATCGGTCGGCAACAATGCCGAACGACACGCCGCCGATGGCCCAGCCGATGAGGAAAATGGAAAAGATCAGCCCGCCGTGCCAACCGATGCTGTCCGTCGTCGCGCCGCCGGCCGAGGCCTGCAACAACTCGTCGAGGGCCGGGTGCAGCACGATCGCATAGATCGTCGCATCCATCGAGTCAAAGACCCAGCCCAGCCACGCCACGAACAGCACCAGCCATTGATAGGGCGTGACACCGTCACGCCAGGAGGATGCGGACTTTGCAGCTACAGCAGTCATGCTGGCGGGCTACCCTACGGAGCTTCTTTGCGCGTGTCAATGCAGGCAAACCCCCTCGCCTCGCGCCATTGGCCTCTTGCCTGCTTTAGAGTGATATGGCATCATGCCGCTCTCTGGTGTGGGCTGGTGTGGGATGGCACAACTCTTGGAATACGTCGGCAGCATCCATATCTATCTCGGGCCTTATCGTGGCAATCCGATCGCGTTGTACTTGAAGCGGGGGGACACGAATTGCCAGATCGGGCCGAAGTCCTATCCGTGGAACGGCGTCGTCGGAACAGGAGAAACGCCCAACAAGGCGGCGGCGGATTTCGAAGAGAAGTGGAAGACGAAAGGCCTGGCGCCCGAGATGTTTTCAGGCCCCTCCTGGGAGGGCGGAATCAAACCCGAGCGGCCCGCTCCGCCAAAACCGGCGGCTCCCCCTGCGACTGCTGCTCCCGGCGCCGCACCTGCCGCGCCGAAGCCGGCCGCACCGGCTCCCCCCGCAGACCCTTCAGCATCCGGCGAAAACGCAAATTAGTTTCCCAGGCAATGGGCTCTGGGCTATCGGCGATGGGGCTCTCAGCATCGCGAGGGCTTTCCCTATCGCCCATTGCCTATTGCCTCGCACCTGCTTGATTTTCAAGCCGGCTGTGCTTGATGCTGTAACCGAAGTAGACGGCAATCCCGACGATCGTCCAGACCACGAACCGCATCCACGTGACAAACGGGAGGAACGCCATCAGGCCGAGGCACGCGGCCATGGCCAGGATGGGGATGACCGGCATCAGGGGCACGCGAAAGGGGCGGTGCAGTTCTGGTCGGACCCGCCGGAGGACGATGACGCCTCCGCAGACGAGGGTGAAGGCAAACAGCGTCCCGATGTTGGTCATGTCCGCCGCCTCGCCGATAGGCACCAGGGCCGCCATGATCGCAATGCTGACACCAGTCATGATCGTCGCGCGATGCGGCGTGCCGAACCGCGGGTGGACCTTCGCGATCCATGGACCCAATAATCGATCGCGCGACATGGCGAAGAAGATACGGATCTGCCCGATCATCATGACGACCAGGACGCTCGTGATGCCGGCCAGGGCGCCGGCTGCCACGATCGCGGCGCCCCATTTGAAGCCGGCCGTGCGCATGGCCTCTGCGACCGGCGCGTGAATGTCAATTTTGGTGTAGGGCACCATGCCGGTGAGGACGGCCGCCACCGCCACGTAGAGCACCGTGCAGACGGCAAGCGAGGCGATGATGCCGATCGGCAGATCCCGTTGCGGGTTGCGCGCTTCTTCGGCCGTCGTTGAGACGGCGTCGAACCCGATATACGCGAAGAACACGATGGCGGCGGCCGCACCGACGCCTTCGAAGCCATTGGGCATGAACGGCGTCCAGTTGGCCGGCTCGACGGATGACAGCCCGACCGCGAGAAACAGCAGAATGGCGGCAAGCTTCACTGCCACGATCAGACCCGTCGCCTGCGCGCTTTCCTTGACGCCGATCACCAAAATGATCGTCACCAACAGCACGATGATCGCGGCCGGGAAATTGGCCACCCCGCCGGCATGGGGACCCTGCGTAGCCCAGAACGGCAGCTCGATCCCTATCGTTTTCAAAATGTTGTTGAAATAGCCGGACCAGCCGATCGCCACGACGACGCAGGCGACACCGTACTCCAGAATCAAATTCCAGCCCGTGAGCCAGGCCAGAAACTCGCCGAGCGTCGCGTACGAATAGGTATAGGCGCTGCCGGCGGCCGGAATCATCGTCGAAAATTCGGCGTAGCAGAGCGCCGCCAGCGCGCAGGTGATCCCCGACAGCACGAACGAGAGGATAATGCCCGGCCCGGCGCCGGGCCGGTGGGCGTCGCCCAGGATCGCCGTGCCGATCAAGACGAAGATGCCGGTGCCGATGATCGCCCCGATGCCCAGCATGGTAAGGTCCCAGGCCGTGAGCGTTTTCTTCAGGCAATGGTCGGGATGATCGCTGTCCGCGAGGATCTGTTCGACGGACTTGGTGCGAAACAGACGAGAAAGAGCCATCAGGCGCGCGCGGCCTTCACCAACGCCTGAAAGAGTTTCCGGTGGAACGCATAGCGGTCATAAAGAAACTCGGGATGCCATTGCACGCCGAGCAGGAACCGATGTTTCGGGGATTCGATCGCTTCAATGACGCCGTCGGACGCGACGGCGCTCGCCACGAGAGACGGTGCCACCCGCTTGACCGATTGGTGATGGGAACTGTTCACGCGGATGCGCGCCTGCCCGAGAATGCGACGCAAGAGACTGTGGGGCGCGACATCCACCGCGTGCGACAACTCCGTGGCCGATGCCTTCTGCTGGTGCGGCAACGGTGAGTCGACTTGCGCGGTAATGTCTTGAATCAAACTCCCGCCGAACGCGACATTCATTGCCTGCATGCCGCCGCAAATGCCGAGCACCGGCAATCTGGATGCCGCAGCCATCCGTGCCACATCCAGTTCAAAATCCGCCCGGCGGCGGCTCATGACTCGGAACTTATAGCGACGGCGCTCGCCATAGAGCGACGGGGCCAAATCGGGCCCGCTACCGGTGAGCAGCAGGCCATCGAGGTCGTTGAGCAGGCGGCGCCGGTCGGATCGATCTTCGGCCAGCGGCAGGATCACCGGCACCCCGCCGAGATCCTCAATTGCGCGGATGTAGCGGGCTCGAAGGAAAAAGGTGGCTTCGCGGCCACCCCATTCCTTGCGATCGCCTGCGTTGAAATCCGGCGTGACTCCGATGAGCGGTTTCATTGCTCAAGCCTTTTTCTCTGCGCAGCGATCCGAAAATCCACCTCGGGAAACCCTTCATCAGACAATCTCGCGTCCACTTCCTTCCCGCACGCCCGCATTGAAATCCG
>JAIBHQ010000124.1 GCA_020028595.1 Nitrospirota bacterium | reverse complement strand
GTTGCGCGGGTCGTCTTCCGGAATCCCCGCTTCCACCTTGCCGACCAGGTCGGCGCCGACATCGGCAGCCTTGGTATAAATCCCGCCACCGACACGCGCGAAGACCGAAATCAAACTGCCGCCGAATCCCAGACTCAGCAATGCATGGATCGCTTTTTCCTGACCCGCGAACTGCGAGGCCAGCGTATAGAAGCTCGTGATCGCCAGCAATCCCAGGCCGATCAGCAGCAGCCCGGTCACCGCCCCGCCGCGGAAGGCCACGGTCAGGGCGGCATTCATGCCGTCATGAGCCGCCTGCGCGGTGCGGACGTTCGCGCGCACCGCGATGATCATGCCGACATAGCCGGCAAGCGACGACGCTCCGGCCCCCACGAGAAAGCCGATGGCCGTGAGCATGCCGAATTTGTCGGAGGCAAAACCAGCCGCCCACAGGATCACAAACAGCACGGCCGCCACGACGCCGACCGTCTTGTACTGGCGGTTCATGTAGGCGCCGGCACCCTCCTGAATGGCCTTGGCAATTTCCTGCATCTTGGCGTTGCCGGCGTTGAGCTTGAACACCCACATGGCCAGATACAGGCCGTAGGCAATCCCGGTCACCGCCGCGATGAGTGCAAACGTGACAATCGCTGAGTCGCTCACTTCAATCTCCTCCCGTGATTAAGAACTCTTCTGCTGTACGGCACCCATTGCTTCAACCCATCCAAGCCCGGCCAAACCCGGTGATTGAGAAGGAGAAACGACGGGCAATCCAGATTCGCGTTAGGTATCTAACTGACTGAAAAGTCTGGCCATTCTATACAGATGATGCGGGGGTATCAAGACAAAATACCGGGGGCGGACCAGAATCTAATCGATCCAGTCTTTTTCTTTCAATTTTCTGGGGAGGTATTTCTTCGTGAGGTATTGAAAATCCTTGTTGGCGAGGGCGTCCAGTTCGTACTTGAGCCCGCTTGCGAGCATCCGCTTGATCTCCGCCTGCCAGGCCGGTTTCTGGAACCACTGGTAGTTGAGCAATTCCTTCGCACGCGTGATGTCCTTGTCGTTGAGCTTGATCCCCACGGTGCGCGGCAGCCCGTACCGTTCGGGGTCCGCGCTGGAGAGGCCGACGAACTTCGCTTTCGGAATCGCCATGCGCTGGCTTTCGAATGCGAGATTGATCGAACCCTGCTTGACCACCGAATAGATGTAGTAGCCCCAGGGATCGTTATCGACCAATACATACACCGGCAGCTTGTATTCTTCGTGGAGCCGGCGAGCCAGGCGGCGGACCCCGCGGGGCGGCTGGCCGTTGCCCGTCAGCAGCACGCAGTTGTAGCGTTTCCAGAATTTGTCCTCCGACAGCCTGTTCCACTGCGTGCCCTTTTCGACGAGCAGCACGAAGTCGGCTGTGCAGCGGCGGATTTCCACGTACTCCGGCTCCACGATCGAGGGCACCGAATAGCCGCCCTTGCCCAGCCTGGCGCAGTCCACACGGTCGCCGTCGTCTTCCAGCACCAGCGGCCCGACCACGCTGCCGCCGTTCTCCGCCCGCACGTGCAGTTCTTCGCGTAGCGCCGCGAGCGACACTTCCAGATCCTCGATGACCGGGTCCGATTCATCCTGCGTGTCGAACGTGTTTTCGTGCGAGTCCTTGATCGTGTGCTTCGTGCGGTAATAGATTTCCCTGAGCGAGGTGGTGAGGTCCGAGCGCTGGAGCTCCGAGAGCGCGTCGGCCACGAGAATCGTCTGCATGAACTTCTTCGCCATGGCCACGTTGAAGAAGGGCGAGCGTCGGATCCTTGGACCGATCCGCGGCGTCAATGACCACGTCGGCCAAACCGATCAGTCTTTTCGCAACCGCACCATTACGCTTGTGTTTTGTCCTGGCCATGGTGTCCTACTTCTTGTGCCTGGCAGCGGAGGTCTTGCCTGCCTTGCCGGGTTTCGCATGGGATTTCTTGCTGCCGGATGATGTGCCCGCAAACAGCCCCAATTGTGCCGCCTTGCCCTTGGGAATTTTCCCTGCCGGACCAGGCTTGCTCTGTTTCCCTGGCAGCGACTCCTTGGAAAGCAGGTCAGCCCGCGGGGCGGATGCAATCTCGGACGAACCAGGCCCCGCGCCCTCAACAGCAGCCGCCACCTCCCCTTCAATCCCCTCAGGCGTGACGATGATCGAGTGGGGCAGGCCTTCGGGACCGCTGCCGGTCTTCCCCAGGGTCTCATCCGTCTTCATGCCGCCGGTGCGCGAGTTCGCGATCTTCTGCAACTGGGCTTTGAGCTTCTCCGTGTTCAACTTCCCGCCCTTGAGATGGTTGCACGCTTCGGCCACTTCCTCGATGTATAGCTCGAAAATGTTCCGCCTGCGAAACTCGCCCTGCGCCCGCTCCCGCCGCCTGAGAAACAGCCCCAGCCGCCGGCCGCACTCGCGGAGTGCCAGCGTGATGTCTTTTCGAATCTCGTCGTAATCCGCAATCGCTTCCTTCGATTCGCTCGTGAACGGCACCCACACGGACGCCATGTGCACGAAGATGACCATCGGACCGGCCGGCAGGGCTCCGCGCGACTGCGTCACGCCATAGTTCCGCCAGGTCGTGTCGAGCACGGCCTTGAACGTCGCACAGGCCGACTGCTGATAGAGCAGCGGGACGCGGTTGGCGTAGCGGATCACGCGGGTCAGTTCGTCGTCTCCCTCGTGCTCCTCCCCTTCCGCCAGCGGCCGGTCGGCCGGTTTTTTCTCCGTCGCGGCTGCCTCCGGTCGTTTGCCGTAGGCCAGCCCCGCCTCGATGATGAAGGGATTGCCGCGATACACCGTCGGCGGACGGCTCACCGCCGTGTAGAACTCGCCCTTGATCTGCTTGTAGAGGCCCGAAAGAATGGCCTGCTCGCCGATCGGGGCCAGGCAGTTCGTCGGCGGCGCCATGATCTTGGTGGTTTGAATCGTCTTGTAGAGCGTTTCCGCCGCATGCCCGTGAATGTTGCGCGGGCGGGCATGCGGCGCAAGCTTGGCCGTCTTGCACATCTCCGCCGCCAGCGCGGACGACACCCGGCAGAAGTCGGCGGCGAGGAAACCCGACAGCGAATGGCTCTTGGTATCGTGAAGCATCTTGAGGAACATCCCGAACTCGATGCCGTAGGGATGCGGCTTGATTTCACGCGGCGAGGGCGGCAGTTCATTGTACGTGCGTGGGTAGGTTTTGGTTTCCCCTTCTGGCGTCGTGTACACAAGATGGACGTGCGGATTGGCAATGATCGTCTGCTCCAGATACTCATCGACCGAGGCACGCCCTTTCTGGTAGCGCCCTTCCACTTCAATTGTCACCTGCGTCCCTCTCGGCTGATCCCAGTCGAGTTGCTTGTTCTCCAGGATGCGGGGCTCGTTCTTCTTCGTGTCGATCTGCACTTCGAAATAATGGGCTGCAGACCGGGCACCCGTGCGCGAGATGATCTTCACCGGCTTTCCGGTCGTGAGCTGGCCGTACATGCCGGCGGCGGAAATGCCGATCCCCTGCTGGCCGCGGCTCATCCGCAAGCGATGGAACTTCGACCCATAGAGCAGTTTCGCGAAAATCCTCGGAATCTGCTGCTTCACAATGCCGGGCCCGTTGTCGCCGACGGTGATCCGAAACCGCGTCGCCTGGCTCACGGCAGGCGTCGCCTCTCCGTTCGCCACCACCTCCAGCCTGACCACGAGATCGGGAAGAATCCCCGCTTCCTCGCAGGCATCCAGCGCGTTATCGACCCCTTCCTTCACGCAGGTCAGCAGGGCCTTGCGCGGATTGTCGAACCCCAGCAGGTGTCGATTTTTGGTAAAGAACTCGGAGACGGAAATCTCCCGTTGCCGCGCGCCCATTTCCATGGCGGTCACGGACTCCGCAGGGCGGTTTCCACGTGAACCGGGTTTCGGGGACTCGACTGGATCAGGAGCGGGCTTGGATGGAGCCTTGCGTTTGACTGGCGCTGCAGCTGACTTGGCCATTCATCCTTTCACGAATTCGCACGGACCGATTGTGGTACGACGGCACGTTGCCGTACAGACGACCGCGCGCTACTTAACACAGATGCCATGCGGCAGTAAATACATGGATGCCGGCGTTTGCGGATGAGGGACGGGACTTGCTATAGTGCGCGCCGGAGAAACCATCGATGGGACTCGAGCCGAACTATATCGTCGTCGACGGGCAGACGTTCAGCAAGGCCAGGCTGGTGCTGGACAATCACGTCTACAAGAATTGCCAGATCGATGCGTGCGACGTCTATTACAGCGGCGGCCAGTACGAATTGATCGATACCCGCGTGACAAACTCCCGCCTGATCCTCAATCACCCCGCCAAGGGGATGTACGCTGCGATTCAAATTTTCAAAATGAAATCGCCCGGCTCGACGGTCGTCTCAGAATAGCGGTCGACTCTCACCCGCCCGGTGTCACCGGGACATTCACCGTCTGCTTGGTAATGGGAATCGGCTGGAAGGCAGGATCCTGCGCGCCCGCTGAGGACTCGGCCTCGATGCGCTGGAGAAACGCCGGAGGGCCGGACACCGGCGCATACACGAGCGATGCCTCGACGTCGAACGTTTTGGTGTCTTGGGGCGTCGGGAATGTAAAAATTTCGACTCTCGTTTCCTCAGGCTTCAGCACCGTGTCGTCCAGCACCTTCACCGCCTCGAAGTCGAAAACTGTTTTCTGGCTCTTCGCAGTGGCATAGGTCCGGCCGTAAACACGATGCTCGGCAAACACCGTCTTCAGATTTTTCCCCTTGATCGCGAGTTCCAGCACCACCTTCGCCCAACCGGGATGGGTCGCGGGCAGATTGTGCGGAACCAGGCTCTGGACGGTGATCTTGACGGTCGTCTGATCGCTCTTGACGGCGGTGGCGATTTCCAGCTTGGCCGCTTCCTGGCGCAGTTTGCCGATCCGACCGGGGAACGAGTGGTTGGCCACCTTGCGCTTGTTCTCGCCGTTGGCCGACTCGCCGACCTGCTCGGGCATATGGCAGGTCTGGCATTCCTTCCCCGACTTGACCGCCTGGCTCGTCTCCCACCCGCCGAGCAAATCGTTGCTTTTGCCGAGAGCGGCCGCCGCCGGCACTGCCAAATGACAGTTCAAACACAGATCGGACTTACGGAACAACGCCAATTCGACGGATTGATGCGCCAGATTCTGCACGAAATCCTTGTACGGGCCGAAAAGCGTTTTGCCGCCCGTTTCATACTTGGGACTCGGCTGAAGATTCGTCCGGTCCACCTGCTTGATGAGATGGCACTGGGCGCACCCGACCCCGTCGATCTTGGGATCGCCCGATTTCGCCTCTCCGAGGAAGGTTGCGGCCTGCTCCGGATATTCATTCACATGCGGCGCATGGCATCGCAGACACAGGACCTTATCCTTGGCCACGGCGGAGGCAAGATACTGATCCAGCGTCGCGCGAAACACGGGAGAATGGATGGACCGGGACAGCGGCGACGTTTCCCACTCTTCGAACGCCCGCTCATGGCAGCGCTTGCACTTGGCGGACGAAGGGAACACCTTCTCCATCGGCCCCTTGGACTTGGCGTCCTGCGCCAACCCGATCGGCCCGCCTCCGAACAGCATCATGGCCGCAATGACGCCGATGGCCGCTGTCAGGCTCCACCGCAATGATCTCCACGACGTCATAGCACTCACAGGTCTTCCCTTGAGAAAAACTTCCCCTGCAGGATGTTCAAAAAGGCCGGCCAGCAAGGCCGCAGCGAGCGAAAAGGCGAAGCGTACTTTTGTCCGTACGTTGAGCCTTTGAGCGATGCGAGAACGCAGCTGGAGGCCTTTTTCAACATCCTATTAAAGCGCTTTCGTCCGGAACGTCAGAACGCGCGGCTGGGAATATTCCTGGA
>JAIBHQ010000123.1 GCA_020028595.1 Nitrospirota bacterium | reverse complement strand
CTGCACGCCAGGCGCCTGGAACATTCACCGGATGCTGGAAGCGGCGGACGGCTTTCCGATCAATCTCGGATTTCTCGGCAAGGGCAATTCATCCCTGCCCGATGGACTCAAGGAGCAGGTCGAAGCAGGCGCGATCGGACTCAAGCTGCACGAGGACTGGGGGACGACGCCGGCGGCGATCTCGACCTGCCTCGACGTGGCCGAGCAATACGACGTGCAGGTGGCGATTCATACGGATACGATCAACGAGGCCGGTTTCGTCGAGGACACCATCAAGGCCTTTGCCGGGCGGACGATTCATTCGTTCCATACGGAAGGCGCCGGCGGCGGCCACGCCCCGGACATCATCAAGGTCTGCGGTGAACCGAACGTGCTGCCGTCCTCCACCAATCCCACCATGCCCTTTACCGTGAACACGATGGATGAGCATCTGGACATGCTCATGGTCTGCCATCATCTGAACCCGCGCGTCCCGGAGGATATCGCATTTGCCGAGTCACGCATCCGGCGCGAGACGATCGCGGCGGAGGACATCCTGCATGACATGGGCGCGATCAGCATCATGTCGTCGGATTCCCAGGCGATGGGGCGCGTGGGCGAAGTGATCATCCGGACCTGGCAGACGGCCCATAAGATGAAGGTGCAGCGGGGCGCGCTGGCGCAGGATGGGAAGAACGGCGGCAAGTACCATGATAACTTCCGTGCCAAGCGCTATGTGGCCAAGTACACGATCAATCCGGCGATCACGCACGGCATCGCGCATGAAGTGGGTTCTGTCGAAGTCGGCAAACTGGCCGATCTGGTGATCTGGCGGGCCGCGTTCTTCGGCGTGAAGCCCGAAATTGTCGTGAAGGGCGGCTTTCCCGTGTCGGCCGCGATGGGCGATCCGAACGCGTCTATCCCAACGCCGCAGCCGGTCATCACCAGGCCGATGTTCGGAAGTTTTGGCCGCGCGCCGTTCGCGACCAGCCTCACCTTTGTGTCCAGTGCGGCGTTCGAGCGCGGGGTTGCGAAAACGCTCAATCTCCAGAAGAGAGTCTCCGCCGTCAAGCAATGCCGCGGCATCGGCAAGCGCGATCTCAAATTGAACGATGCGCTGCCACACATCGAAGTAGATCCGGAGACGTATGTGGTCCGCGCCGATGGGCAGAAATTGGTGTGTGAACCGCTCGCCGTGCTTCCGATGGCGCAGCGGTATTTTCTCTTTTAACAGGCACGAGGCAATAGGCGATGGGCTATAGGCAATAAAATTCCAGTCATCAACCCCATCGCCTATAGCCTATTGCCTACAGCCCCATAAAGCATGAACGCGTTGGCATTGATACAGGGACTCCGGTTTGTGGACAGCTTCTTTCCGTCCGGCGGGTTTGCCTACTCGTCCGGGCTGGAGGCGGCGGTGCAGGGCGGGGCGGTTCGCAACGCGGGAGACCTTTCGAGGTACGTCGAAGATTTGCTGTTGAATGGCATGGGCCGGCGCGAAGCAGTGGCGGTCGCAAGGGCGTGGGACGCCCAGGCACGAGGCTCGTGGCGCGAGGCAGTAGCGACGGACTGGGAATTAGATTCAATGAAAATAGGCCGGGAGTCTAGGCAGGCCAGCCGTCAGATGGGGCGTCAGGTGATTCGGATTGCGGCCGAGCAGATAGACGGGCAGTCGATCCTGCGAGACTTCCACGCCGCGGTCGAAGCGGAGCGGACACCTTGCCACCTGGCTGTGAGTCTGGGGCTTGCGCTGGCCGCAGCAGGATGGAGTCGTGAGGATGCCGTGGCGGCGTATCTCTACCAGACGGCCACCGGTTTGATGTCTGCCGCGCTCAAGCTGCTGCCGATCGGCCAGCGCGAGGGGCAGCGTCTGTTGGATGGATGGATGCCGCTGATTGCGGAGTTGAGCGGGCAAACGCAGCCGGATATGACGATGACGTCCTGGTCGCCCATTCAAGACATCTATGCCATGCGGCACAGCAATCTGGAATCCCGACTGTTCAGGTCCTGACAAAAGGTACACAGTCCATGCACCGTGGTGATGAACATCTGGGTGGAAGCGGCCGTCCGACGAAGACGCGCACGCGGGGCGTCCCGGTCATCGGCATCGGCGGCCCGGTCGGTTCCGGAAAAACCGCCCTGGTCGAGGCCTTGTGCCGGAAATTGCGCGATCGGTACAGCATGGCCGTCGTCACCAACGATATTTTCACGAAAGAGGATGCCGAATTTCTGACGCGGCGCGGCGTGCTGGCGCCGGATCGGATCGTCGGGGTGGAGACGGGTGGCTGTCCGCACACGGCGATTCGGGAGGATGCCTCGCACAATCAGGAAGCGCTGGATGATTTATTGAAACGTCACCCCGGCGCCGAACTGATGTTCGTCGAGAGCGGAGGCGACAACCTGGCTGCGACGTTCAGCCCCGAACTTGTCGACAAGGTCATCTATGTGATCGATGTGGCGGCGGGCGACAAGATTCCCCGCAAGGGTGGTCCCGGCATCACTCGCTCGGACCTGCTGGTCATCAATAAGATCGATCTGGCGCCCCATGTCGGAGCCGACCTGGCCGTCATGGATCGCGACAGCAGAAAGATGCGTGGCGACCTACCGGTTATCTTTACGAACCTTCACAGCGGCGAGGGGCTGGATCGCGTAGTCGAGTGGGTCGAGCAACTCGTTACCTGCGGCGTCAAACATGGCGCGTGACATGACGCACGCTGTCACGGAGACAGCCGATGTCGGCCGGGTCGGCGACTTGGCCCTCGACTACGTTCGGCAGGGTACTCGAACCGTTCTGACACAGTCCCGCTGCTGCAGTCCCTGGCATTTTTCTCCGCCTATTCAGCTTGACGACAGCGCCTGCACCTACACGCCGCTGGTCAATCCTTCCGGTGGGCTGGTCGGCGGCGACCGGCTGTCCGTCCGGGCGACGCTCGGCCCCGATGCGCACGTGCTCTTTTCGACTCCCTCCGCCAATCGTGTCTACCGGTCGCTTGGTGAGACTGCCGTGCAGACGGTCGATCTGTCCGTTGGATCCGGCGCGATTCTCGAATGGATTCCCGATGTGACGATTCCGTTCGCCGGCTCGCGGTTCCGGCAGGCCATTCACGTGACGCTGGCGCCGGGCGCGACGGTGCTGCTCTGGGATGCGATTGCGTCCGGGCGAGTTGCGCGTGGCGAGAGATGGGCGTTCACGAGCCTGGAGAACGAAATCAGGATTGTGACTGTGTCGGGGCAGTCGGTGCTGGAACGCTATGCCCTGGCTCCATCCGTCCACGGTGTTGGGAGGGCGGCGGCGTGGGATTATGTCGGCTCGCTCTACCTGGTCGGCGATGGCGTGGATGCCGTGCGATGGAAACAACTGGACGCGCAGCTTGCGGCGATTCTGGATGCACGGCCCGGTGCTGTGCTGGGCGGAGTGTCGGAGCCGGCTGTGCCGGGCCTGGCGGTCAAACTGGTCGCGAAATCGGCGCCGGATTTGAACGAGACGCTGGATGAACTGTGGCAGGCGATCCGTCTGACGTTATGGAATCTTCCGAGGCCGGCCTTGCGGCGCTACTAACTGCTTCGTCAGGCCGGCGCTTCTGTTCCGAACAGGGTGGTGACCGAGGCGTGGGACACGGTGATTGGAACGAGATTGCCGGGTCTGGCGCGGGATCCGTCTTTTTCCCAGACGACGGTGAGGCTGTTGTCGGCCCGTCCTTTCCACTGGGACGATGATCTTTTTGCATCGCCTTCCACCATCGTTGCGATGGTCCGGCCGATCATCTCCTGATTGATCCGGAACGCGATTCCTGTCTGCATGTCGACGATCCTGACGACCCGGTCTGACTTGACCGCCTCCGACACGTCATCTGGATATTTCCTGGCGGCGATCGTGTGCTTGCGCTCGGAGTACTTGAAGACGTATGCCGCATGGAAGCCGACATCCTGGACGACCCGGTAGGTGTCCAGAAATTCCTCCTCCGTCTCGCTGCAAAAACCGCAGATGATATCGGTGGTCAGGGCAATCTCGGGGTTGCGCCTCCGGATGTCATCCACAATGCCGAGATATTCGTTGCGGGTGTAGTTGCGTCCCATCATGTCCAGAATCCGGTCGTTGCCCGATTGCAGCGGCAGGTGGATGTGCTTGCAGAT
>JAIBHQ010000122.1 GCA_020028595.1 Nitrospirota bacterium | reverse complement strand
TCCTTCGATTTCATCCGTTTCCGGAACCCGTGATCGCGTTTCCGTTTCAGTTTTGAGGGCTGCTGGTATGTGAATGACATTCAATGGCTCCTTCATCAGACGCGGAACATAAACAGGATGCGCATTATAGGTAGCAGCCAAGCGGAGTGTCAACGACGACGGCATTGCGATTTCGCACGCGACGCCAGCCGAATGCTCCATTAAAATTCGGCAAATCCGGCGCAGTTCCCCATCCATCAAAGCATCTGCCTCTCTCCTTCGCTCTCCGGGCGATCGCCGAACCACAATATATAAAGCGTGCTGTATGGGGCGGTTTTGCAGGACGACAGCCAATCCGCCACAAAAGGTGAGCGTCGCGTGCAGGAGCCAAAAAAATAAGCCGTTGATAATGTGCAAGTTTCATTGCCATTGCCGTTTCGAAAATGGTGGCATTGCCCTTGCTGACTCCAGAGACCGTTCCCGAAGTGACAAGACACCTACGATTTCGATGAAGGGGGGTGAATCAATTATGATGAAGGCAATGTTTGCAATGCTGGCGCTGGTCCTCGGTTTGACCTTTGGCGCTACGACCTTCGTGCAGGCCGACGAGAAGAAGGCCGCTCCTGCTGCTGAGAAGAAGGAGGAGAAGAAGGCCGAGAAGAAGGACGAGAAGAAGGCTGAGAAGAAGTAAGCTCGCCTTTTCCGGAATGACCGGCCCCCTTCGAGGGCAATCCATGCCTCGAAGGGGCGCCGGCGTTTCCATTTTTTCAGGTCATCATATAAACGCGTACGATTCATTCACAATGAACGAGAACACACACAACGTGCGGAGCCGTGAGAAACAACGAGGAGGAGATACGATGAAACGGATCATGATGTTGCTGCTGGTGCCGGCGCTCCTGCCGGCGTTCCTGCTGATGGTCGGCTGCAGCCAGGCGCCGGCCGACAAGCTGGGCGAGGCCGAAAAAGCCGTGATGGACGCCAAGCTCGCTGGGGCACAGGCCTACGTCGCCGAAGACTTTGCCAAGCTCGAGGGCATGCTGAATAATGCCAAGAAGGAAATGGATGATCAGAACGCCAAGTTCATGCTCTTCCGCGATTACGGCAAGACAGAGCAATTGCTGGCTTCGGTGAAGGCCGAGACGCCCGCACTGCTCGAGGAGACGGCGAAGAAAAAGGAAGAAGCCAAGGAAGTCGCGCTCAAAGCGCACGAAGCCGCCAAGCAAGCCGTCAAGAAAGCCCAGGCACTGGTTTCCAAGGCGCCGGTGGGCAAGGACCGGGCTGCCGTGGAGGCGATCAAGAACGACGCCAAGGCGTTGACCACGTCGCTGAACGATGTGCAGATGGCGATGGACGCGGAAGATTATCTGACCGCGCAAGCCAAGGCCAAAGCGGTGCAGGATAAGAGCCTGGCACTCTCGTCAGAAGTGAGAGGCGCGCTGACGAAAGTGAGCGGAACCAAGGCGCCGCAAGCAAAGCCGGCGGCGGCGAAGAGCACGAAAAGCACCAAGAAAAAGAAGTAGCGAAGCAGGCGCTTCATGAACCGTTTCTCTTCAGACAGACGGCGTATGGGCACGGTCAGCATGGCGTTGGGCCTGCTGGTCCTCTCGGCCTGCGTCCAGCAGGCTCCGCCGGATCTTGTCCAGTCTGTGGAAGCCCTGGACCGTCAACTTGTGGCGGCCCACAGCGCCGAGTTCGCACCGGAGGACTATCGCCGGTTCATCCAGCACTGGGTGGCGTTGAGGGAGCGGCTCCGGTCGGACGACGACGTCGTCGGATGGCCCTGGGAGGATAATCCGTTCGAAACCGACCTGCAGGCGCTTCACGACGAAGGTTCGCGCGTGCTGGCATTGGCGAGCGACAAGCAGAATGCCGAGCGGCGGGGCGCTGTGGCGCATGTCGCGCGCCTGGAACGCCGCCTGCGACGCTTTACCAGCCGCGTGGATCAGATCGGCAGCCGTGTGGCGCTGGGCGAGAAGCGGGTGGAGACCGAGTTGCTGGTGAAGCAGGCCCGGTCGTTCATGGAACAGGGACGGTTTGTCCATTCGAATCGGGCCGCGCGGCAGGCGGACGAACGGATGACCAGCCAGGCGGCGCAGTTGAACTCCGAGTTGGGCCGTTATGCGGATAAGGCGCAGGTCAATCACTGGCGCGCCATGGTCCGTCGTACAGTGGACTGGTCCAGGCAGCATCAGGCGGCGGCGCTGGTGGTCGTCAAAGCCAAAAAGCGGTTGACGCTCTACCGGAACGGTCAGGCTGTGGCGTCCTATCCCGTGCGTCTCGGCTTTAACGGTGTCCAGGAGAAGCGTTACGAAGACGACGGCGCGACGCCGGAGGGTGACTATCGGGTGATCAGGGTGAAGGACCGCGGGCAAACGGAGTTCTACCGGGCACTCCTGCTCGACTATCCGAATGCCGACGATCAGCGGCGGTTCCAGTCGGCGCGGAAGACCGGCATGATTCCGGCCCGGGCCCGCATCGGCGGCAATATCGAGATCCACGGCGAGGCGAACCGGCAGCTCAGCCAGACGCTCGGTTGCGTGATGCTCGGCAACCGCCAGATGGACGCCTTGTTCAGAGAGGTCGAAACCGGCACACCCGTCACAATCGTCGGCGCCGTAGACGTGGACAATACGGTGGCGGTAGTATTGGCGCAGTTGGATCAGGGCGATGACGATGCCGATGCGGACGGCGCCGATCCTGACGACACGCAGACTCCGGTGGATGAGACGGACGTCGAGCAGAGTTGAGCGGCGATGACACACCTTATCGAACGATCGAGGCGGAGCGTATCCAGCGCAGTGGTGCTGGCCGCGACGGCTCTTGCCGCAGGATTGTTCGCCTATCAATTTGACGGCTCGCGCGAAGTCGAGAGCCGCATCCTCACCGCCGAGTCACGGACGACGTCGAGCCTGGCGCATCTGCGCGCCCAGCATGCGGCGCTGAAGCGGCAACTGGCCGCCCATGCTCCGACCGGCGCCTACATTGTCGTGGATACGGCGCGCAACCGGCTCTACGTCAAGCGCCGCGAAGCGGTTCTGCTGGACGCGGTCGTGTCCACGGGCAGCGGGACCATTCTGGATCATCCCGACCAGCCGGAGCGCCGGTGGGTCTTCGACACGCCGCGCGGCGCCTTTGCCGTCCAGTCGAAGCTTGTCAATCCGGCCTGGGTGAAGCCGGACTGGGCGTTTCTCGAAGAAGGCCGCATGATTCCCGCGAATGCCGCGGAGCGCGTGGAGACCGGCATCCTCGGAGAGTACGCATTCGGATTCGGCAACGGGTACTTCATCCACGGCACCCTCTATACCCGAATGCTGGGCAGGAACGTGACGCATGGCTGCATCCGGCTGAACGACGATGACCTGCGCACGGTCAACCGGCTCGCCGACATCGGAACACCCCTCATCATTTTCTGACTTGCGCCACCGAAAGTTTTTCATCGCGCTCGGGCTCGCAGCCGCGTTCTGCGGGACCTGCCTCGTGGTTGGAACATCCGCGCAAAATCTCCAGACGACCGGCGAGCGGCAAGCCGTCCAGGAAGCGAATACCGTTCTTCAGGAAGAAATCAAACTGGCCGCGCGGCCGCAGACATACTTATTGATCGATGTGCATCAGGGTGTCGTCCTGGTGAAGGCTCGCGGTGTCGAAATCCACCGGCTGCCTCTTCTCTCCTGGCGTGCCCGGGAGGATCGGCTGCCGGTGGGCCTCTTTCGGCTGACGGCCAGGCCGCCGGTGGATCGTCCCAAGACCAGGCCGGGTGAGGATGCGACCGAACATCCCATCGATGTGTCCGATATGCCCGCGGAATATCACCTGGCGCTGGAACCGTCGTTGCTCGTGGCGGTTGTTCCGCCGGCTCGGAATCACCCCTGGCTCTGGATCAGGGGCCGTATGCGTGAGTGGTGGAGCCGGGCGGTTTCCAACGGTCCGAGTCCATGGCTAGGCCTGACGCTCTTGCCGGAGAGCGCCCGCTCGCTGGCTTGGTCGGTGACCGAAGGGATGCCTGTCCTGATCGGCCGGACAACCCTTCCCTAGGTAAAACTCCCCTTTTTACCCGTCCGTGCCCCGTTTGCGTTTTCGCCGATGCCAGCCTAAGATACGGCCCCCAACGCGTCGCACGAGCGTAGAAGCGGAGGCCCGTGATGCCGAAAGAGCCGATGG
>JAIBHQ010000121.1 GCA_020028595.1 Nitrospirota bacterium | reverse complement strand
ACGCGCTTCATGAGCTGCTGCCAGACCCCTGTCCCCACTTTCTTAACCATGATGACGATCACGGTCGTGTTATCTTCTCCTCCCGCCGCGTTTGCCATTTTGACGAGTCGATCACAGGCGGCCTGGGGCTCTTTCGCCTCGCGAAGAACTTTCAGGATCTCCGCCGGCGTGACCCCTTTGGTCAGGCCGTCCGAGCACAGCAGAATGGCATCCCCTTTGGCCAGTTCGATCTCGTCCAGATCGACCTGAAGCGTGTCCTCGACGCCCAGTGCGCGCGTGACGATATTCTTCTGCACCGACTTCTCCGCCTGCTCCTCCGTGAGAATTCCCTGCCGAACCTGCTCGGCGACAAGCGAGTGGTCGGCCGTCAACGCATGGATGTTCCCGCCACGCACCAGATACATCCGGCTGTCACCCGCATGCGCCACCGAGAGCATCGGGCCGTTGAGGAGCGCACAGACCACCGTGGTCCCCATCCCGGATTGCCCCGGCTTGCTTTGACTCGCCCCGTTGACAACCTGGTTGGCCAGATGCACGGCGCTCGCCAGCCGGTTGGTTTGAGGAGACAGCTTGGCGTTGACGGCGCCGATCAGCGGGAGCGCGTCGGCCTTGTGCGCATCGGTCATGTGTTTCTGAATAATCTCGACCGCCAGTCCGCTGGCGACCTCGCCGGCGTTTCGCCCTCCCATGCCGTCGCATACGATGAACAGCCCGAGATGCGGATCGGCACAGAGGCTATCCTCGTTGTGCTCCCGCTTCAGACCGACGTCGGTTTTTGCGCCGAAAACAATGTCCATGAATAATCGCTAGCTGGTGAGGCTTTGCATCACAGCACGAAGTTCCTGGGCCATTTCCAATCCACGCTGATACCGTTTCGCAGCGTCTTTTTGCAACGCGCGATCGATCACCGCGCCCACCGTCTTGGGCAGGTCCGGGCGCAACTCATATGGAGAGGGATGGGGCTGATTGGCGATCACATACATCAGCGTGGCGACACTCTCGCCCTGGAAGGGCCGCTCCCCCGTCAACATCTCGAAAAGGACGACGCCGAGCGAGAACAGATCGGATCGCCCGTCGACTTTGGTTCCCGATAACTGTTCCGGCGACATATAGCTGGGCGTGCCGAGCACGATGCCGGTTTGCGTCTTGGCCGAGGTGGTAATCTTGGCAATCCCGAAATCCGTCACCTTCACGGTGCCGTCCGGCATCACCATGATATTGGCCGGCTTGATGTCGCGATGGACCACGTTCTGGCTGTGCGCATAATCCAACGCCTCGGATATCTTCGTGACGATTTCCAGCGTCCGCTTGACCGGCAGGAGATTTCTCTTTTTACAGAGGTCCTTGAGATCGACCCCGTCCAGCACTTCCATGGCAATATACGCCAGGTCCTGTTCCTCGCCGGCATCGAAAATCGTCACGATGTTCGGGTGCGAGAGCTTGCCGGCCGACTCCGCCTCGCGGAAGAACCGCATTTTCACGTCCGGCAGTTCATCGGCATCCACCTCGTCCAGTCGCATGGTCTTAATGGCCACCGACCGGTGGATCTTGGGGTCTTTCCCGAGATAGACGATGCCCATGGCGCCACGTCCCAGCTCTTTCACAATTTCATAACGCCCCAGCGTCGGCTTGACGTCGGTGCTTGACGACAGCAGCGAACCGGAAGTCTGCTTTCCTCCGGTTCCAGTACTCTCGGCCGCGCTCATGCGTTTCATCCGTTGTTCAATGTCCTTGTAACCCTTGTCCTTGGTTGCGATGTGCTGATACACGGACAGCGCCTTGCTCTGCATGCGCTTGCGCTCGAAATCCTGACCGAGGCTGTACAAGAGCTCCTTCATGCCGTCGTCAATCGGACAGGCTTTGAACTTATCGAACGCCAATTCGAGCATGCCCTGTCCCTGGAACGTCAGCCCCAGCATTCGGTTCGTCTCAGAAGCACCGCTATCAGCCCCTGCGACCCGCTCGGCCAGCAAGGCCCGCTTGGCGGCGATAAACGTGTATCCAAGCACCAGCATCAGCGTCGGGTGCACCACCGTCAGCACATAGCCTTTGGACGCGTACGCAATGACCACGAAGCCAAGATAGCTCGCGAGGATGGTTCCCGCCGCAATCCCCGACCACTTCGTTCCCAACCGCGGAAGCGCCAGCACGACAAAAATGCCGACCAACAGAATGACGCTCAATTCAACGGCGGGAGCCCACCTGGGCACGGTCAGAAAACTTTGACTGAGCATATTCTGGATGACATTGGCGGTGATTTCCATCCTGGCCATCGCCGGGTCGGTCGGCGTTTCCTGCGTCACGGCGCCGGCAATGGCAGCGGTCGGGCCCACCAGCACCAGCTTGCCGCGGAATGTGCTGGGCGGAATTTTCCCTCCCAACACGTGGTGGGCGGAGAAGGGCTTGAACGAACCGGCGGGCCCGGTGAAACTGATCTTCGTGCGCATATAACGGTCCGTCGGCACCCACAGGTCTCCGATCTTCACGCCCTTGCCCAACGCCACGTGGACATCGCCGGGCGCGACTTCCAGAAAGGCGCTGAGCGCACGGAGCGCGATCGACGGGTAAAACCGGTCGAGGTATTCCACCAGCACCACCTCGCGCCGGGCGACGTTATCCTGGTCAGGAGCAATGACGCGATGGCCGAAGCCGACCTGCGGCAGTTGAAACACAGGGAGCGGGGCGGTCATTTTCCGAACCTTGGTGGGTGGATAGGACGCCATCTCGCGAGGATTATCGACCAGGCTGAAGGAGCTGGCGGCAATTGGCGCGCTGGGCTCCACGCTCTCCCCCTCTTCCGGACGTCCCAACTCGAAGGAGACCGGCAGGATGACATCCGTGCCGCGCCCGAGAATCGTGCTGAACTTCGCATCCTGATCCAGCCGGGCCTCGGATTCGTTCAGCGTTTGCAATTCACGGGCATAGAATTCACGCTGCCGGGCATCTGTTTGCGGTGAGGCGATCTGGGCCGTGTAGCGCTGACGCAGCGCGCGCATTTCCTCCAGGCCCTGACTGCTGCGATCGGGTTCGTTCAGAGAAAAATCGAAGGCGATCACTTTCGCGCCGCCCGCACGGAGATTCTCAATCAGGCGGGCCTGGGTGGCACGGGGCCATGGCCACCGGCCGACCTTGTTCAGACTTTCCTGATCCACCGCGACAAGCTCAATTTGATCCGACTGCTGCCCGTGCGCCCGCAAGAACGAGCGCATGTCGTAGGTGGCATTTTCCATCAGCCTGAGGTTGGACCAATCGGCCACATAGCCAACCAGGAAATACAGGGTGAGGATCCCCCCGATCATCCAGTCGGCAAGCAGCACCTTGAACACATTGGCGCCCATGTGACTCCTAATTTGCAGATGTTGCGAAGACCGGAACTTCCTCAACCGGGAGCCGGCTGAGGGCGTACATGTACCACGTCCGCCCTTTCATTGCAACGGGTTACGAGGAAATTACGAGCTCGGCCAACTCCCCCTACTTGTGTTATCCCCTCACCTGCCGGCAACACGCAGAGACCGGCTCAACGAGACGGAGCGGAAGCACGATCATGTTGATCTGGTGCGCAATTTCAAGCCATGGCCTGGGGCATGCCGCCCAAGTCGTCCCTGTACTAAACGAATTGGGACGGATCGTTCCCGATCTCCATGCCATCCTGCGCACGCAGGTTCCCGCGTGGTTCTTCGAAGACCGACTGGCGATCCGCTGGACGCGTTCAGCGGCGCAACAAGACATCGGCTGCATCCAGCATGGCCCGCTCACCATCGACGTCGCAGCCACCTGGAATGCACACGCCCGGTTTCACACAGGGTGGGAGCAGAAAGTTCATGACGAAACCCTTGCCATGCGGGCTGCCAAGCCGGCACTCGTCCTCTCCGACATTTCCTATCTCGCCATCGAAGCCGGCGCCACAACCGGCGTTCCGACGGTCGGGCTCTGCAACCTGTCGTGGGATCGGATTCTCGAGCCATTAGCCGAACCGGGCCGGACCGATCAGCGGGAAACCATGCAGCATATCCAACGCGCCTATGCCCGTGCCGGGCTGATGCTCAGGCCGGCGCCCGGCATACCGCTGAATGCCTTCCCCAAAGTCTCCGATATCGGTCCGATCGCCGAGCCGGCATCCAACGCCGCATCAGAACTTCGACGAGCCCTGGCG
>JAIBHQ010000120.1 GCA_020028595.1 Nitrospirota bacterium | reverse complement strand
GACGTGGCCTTCAATTACGACCAGATGAAGGAAATGCGCTATGCCGCCGTGCTGCACGATTTCGGCAAGGTCGGCGTACGCGAGCACGTGCTCATCAAAGCAGAAAAGCTGTTCCCGGGCGATCTCGCCCAGCTCAAGGCTCGCTTTGATTTCATCAAGCGGACGTACGAAACGAAGTCCTTGAGGAAGAAAGTCGATCTCCTGATGTCCGGCGATCGGGCGGCCACGGCCGAGCTTGTCGCGCAGGTGGACGAAGAATTGGCGAAGCAAATCGCGGAGACGGACGGAATTCTCGAGTTTCTCCTGGCGTGCAACCGGCCGACGGTGCTGGCCCAGGGCGGATTCGAGCGGCTGAGCGACATCGCCAAGATGAGCTACGAGTCCTACGGCGGTGTGCAGCCGTATCTGATGCCGCAGGAAGCGCACACGCTGTCCATTCCGAAGGGCAGTTTGACGGAGGCAGAACGGCTCGAGATCGAGAGCCACGTGACCCATACCTTCAGGTTTTTGTCGACGATTCCCTGGACCAAGACGCTGAAAAACATTCCCGAGATCGCCTATGGCCACCACGAAAAACTGGACGGGACCGGCTACCCGCGGCATGTGCCCGGCACGGTGATTCCGGTGCAGACGAGGATTATGACGATCAGCGACATTTACGACGCGCTGACGGCCTCAGACCGGCCGTACAAGGCGGCTGTGCCGACGCCCAAGGCCCTGGCCATTCTGGAGGACGAGGTCAAGCACGGGAAGGTGGACCCCAAACTGTTCGAAGTGTTTGTCGAATCGAAGGTGTACCAGCGCGCCCATGCCGCTCCATGAGCGCTTCCCTCAATACAGAGTTGATGGGTTGTTGAACGGCCTAGCGGCTGACGATTTGGCCGTCTTCCATTCTAATGATGCGGTCGGCCTGGGCGGAAAGCTTGTCGTTGTGCGTCACGATGACGAAGGTCGTACCGCGGGTTTTATTCAACTTCCGCAGCAATCCGAACAGCGCCTCGCCGGTGTGAGTGTCCAGGTTTCCCGTCGGTTCGTCGGCCAGCACAAGATCGGGACGCTGCATCAACGCCCGTGCGACCGCCACCCGCTGCTGTTCTCCGCCGGATAATTCCCCCGGTTTGTGGTGCAGCCGTTCGCTCAACCCCACATCCGTGAGCAATTGAATCGCCTCCGCCTGCGCATCGCCCTCCGGACGGTTCTGGATCAACGCCGGCAGGAACGTGTTCTCGAGGGCCGTGAACTCCGGCAGCAGATGATGGAATTGAAAGACGAAGCCGATCCGTTTATTGCGAAACTCCGCCTGCGCGTCCTCGGGCAAAGCAAACACGTCCTGCCCGTCGAACAGCACGCTGCCGGTGGTCGGGCGGTCCAGCGTCCCGAGCATGTGCAGCAGGGTGCTTTTCCCGGCTCCGGACGCGCCGACGATGGCGATCATTTCTCCGCGGGCGATTTCCAGATTGATCCCCTTGAGCACCGGCAGGGTGTGGGTGCCCATCGAGAACGTTTTCTGCAGATTCACCACTTTGATCATCGGTCTTACTCGTACCGTAATGCCGCTGCGGGGTCGAGTTTCGCCGCCTGCAACGACGGGTACACGGTGGCGGCGAAGCTGATGAGAATGGCCGAGCACGACACCAGCAGGACATCGAGCGCCTGGATGTGCACCGGAATGTGGGCGATGTAGTAGACCGTCTGGTCGAAGGTCCAGTATTTCTCGATCAGAAAGAGGAAGGCATAGCCGAGCGGGATGCCGATCGCCGTGCCGGTGACGCCGATGATCAGCCCGTTCAGCATGAAAATGCGCATGATGGCGCGCCGGGTCGCGCCCATGGCTTTGAGAATCGCAATCTCCCGCTGCTTTTCCGTGACGATCATCGTCAAGGTGCTGATGATGTTGAACGAGGCGACGGTAATGATGAGCACCAGCAGCAAAAACATCATGGTCTTTTCGAGCTTCAGGGCGGATAAGAGATTTCGATTGAGCTGCATCCAGTCCCGCGCCCAATAGGGGAATCCGATCGCCTGTTCGATGGCCTGCGCGATCTCGGCGGCCTGGAAAATGTCGTCCACCTTGACCTCGATGCCGGTGGCGGCCGCGCTCATGTTGAAGAATTTCTGGGCTTCTGCGAGCGAGAGATAGGCCAGCGAGGAATCATATTCATACATGCCGGATTGGAAAATCGCCACCACTTTGAAGGTGCGGATTTTCGGAGTCATCAGGACGTTGTTGAGCGACGCGCCCGATCCAACCGGCGACACGACGTTCACGCTGTCGCCCACCGTCAGGCCCAGCCGCAGCGCCAGTTCCTTGCCGAGCGCAATTCCGGAAGGGTTCGAAGGAGCGGGAAGGGTTCCCGGTGCGGCAGGCACGCGCGGTGTGGCTGGTGCGGCCTCCGGCGCCGGCCCCGGTTCGAGATCGTCCAGCCGCCCGGCGGTGATGTTTTTGCCCAACTCGGTCACGCGGACTTCGCGCTTCGGATCGATACCACGCACGACGACGCCCTGCACGGCGGAGCGCGAGGTGAGCATCACCTGACGATAGATGAACGGGGTGGCGGCGACGACGTGCGGGGTCTGTTCGACTTTGGACGCGAGTGCGTCATAGTCCGCGATGCTGTCGCGGGTCCGATCCTGGATGACGATGTGCGAGGTCGTGCCGAGAATTTTCGCCTGCAGGTCCTCCTTGAAGCCGGTCATGATGCCCAGGGTGCCGATCAACGCGGCGACGCCGAGCGTGATGCCGGCAGTGGAGACGACGGTGTTGAGCGAAATAGTCCGATTGCGGCGTTTCGCGCGCAGATACCGCAGGCCGATGAAGAGTTCGTAGGATTTTGGCATGGTCATTTTTCAGGACGCAGCTGGGGAAACAGAATGACGTCTCGTATGGATGCCTGGTTGGTGAAAAGCATCACGAGCCGGTCGATGCCGATGCCTTCGCCGGCGGTGGGCGGCATGGCGTATTCCAGCGCGCGGAGAAAATCCTCGTCGAGGTGATGGGCTTCTTCATCGCCGGCCTCGCGCCTGGCGACTTGCGCTTCGAACCGCTGGCGTTGGTCCAGGGGATCGTTCAACTCCGAGAAGGCGTTCGCGATCTCCCGGCCCGCGATGTACAGCTCGAACCGGTCGGTGAGCGCGGGGTCCGCGTCCTTGCGGCGGGCCAGGGGGGAGATCTCGATCGGGTAATCGGTGATGAAGGTCGGCTGCACCAGTTGCGGCTCGACTGTTTCTTCGAATATCTCGTTGAGGATATCCACGAGAGTCGCGTCTTTTCCCGCGTCGAGGCCCAGCTTCTTCGAGGCGGCCAGCGCCGCGGTCCGGTCGGACAGGACGGCCTTGTCCAGCTTGTTGACTTCGAGCAGGGCCTGCCGCCACGGCCAGCGTTTCCACGGTGAGGCCAGGTTGATGGAGGTGCCCTGGTACTCGAATGTCGTCGTGCCGAGCACGTCTTTTGCCAGGCGGCCGAACAATTCTTCCGTCAGCGCGATCAAGTCCGTGTAGTCGGCATAGGCCACGTAGAATTCCAGCATGGTGAATTCCGGATTGTGGATCGTCGAGATGCCTTCATTGCGGAAATTCCGGTTGATCTCGAAGACCCGCGGGAAACCACCGACGATCAACCGTTTCAGATACAGCTCCGGCGCGACGCGCAGGTAGAGGTCCGCCGCCAGCGCATTGTGATGGGTGACGAACGGGCGGGCGGTTGCGCCGCCGGGGATCGGGTGCATCATCGGCGTCTCGACTTCCAGGAAACCCTTGTCGATCAGGAAGGCGCGGATGCCGGCGATGATGCGGCTGCGCATCGCAAAGATGCCGTGGACCGAGGGATTGGCGATCAGGTCCACGTAACGCTGGCGGTAGCGGGTTTCGACGTCGGTCAGGCCGTGCCATTTTTCCGGCAGGGGCCGGAGGGCCTTGCTGAGGAACGTCAGTTGTTTCACCTCGACCGTGAATTCGTCGGTCTTGGTGCGAAAGAGAAACCCGCTGACGCCGATCCAGTCGCCAAGGTCCAGTTCTTCGCTGACCTTGTAGGCCTGCTCGCTCAGGTTGTCTTTTTTGAGATAGACCTGCAAGCGGTCCGCGCCGTCCTGGAGCACGGCAAAGGCGGCTTTGCCGAATCGCCGCAGGCCGACAATTCTACCGGCCAGCGTGCAGGCGGTTTTTTCCTGTTC
>JAIBHQ010000119.1 GCA_020028595.1 Nitrospirota bacterium | reverse complement strand
CCCTTATGTTATACTCGCCCCTGATTCAGAGGTGAAAGGAACGCACGTGCATATCAGTGTTATTGGAACCGGCTACGTCGGATTGGTGACCGGGGCTTGCTTTGTAGAATTGACCTGCGCGGCACCTGCATGGCTCCGGCTTACCGCCGGATTGGCTGACCCGGCAGGCTTGTAACGGAGTATCAATGCACATCAGCGTGATCGGAACAGGCTACGTCGGATTGGTGACTGGAGCTTGCTTTGCCGAGTTCGGCCTCACCGTCACCTGCATGGACTCCGACAGCAAGCGGATCGGCAAACTGGAAAAGGGCGAGGTCCCTTTCTACGAGCCGGGCATCACGGAATTGGTCGCCAAAGGCATCCGGGATAACCGCCTGACCTTCACCACCGACATCGCCAAAGCGGTGGACGAAGCCCTGGTCATCTTCATCGCCGTCGGCACGCCTTCGCGCAGCGACGGCTCCGCCGATTTGTCGTACGTGGAAGAAGTCGGCCGCGGCATCGCGAAGCACATGACCGGCTACAAGGTCATCGCCACCAAATCCACGGTGCCCGTCGGCACCGGCGAGAAATTGCGCGAGGTGATCAAGGCCAGCCAGAAGCAGCCGATTCGGTTCGACATCGTGTCCAACCCGGAATTTCTCCGCGAGGGTTCTGCCATCGAAGACTTCCTGCGGCCGAACCGGGTCGTCATCGGCGCGGACAGCGCGGAGGCGGTCGCCATCATGAAGAATCTCTACCGGCCGCTGTACCTCCTCGAGACGCCGATTGTCATCACGGACATACCCACCTCCGAGATGATCAAGTACGCCTCCAACGCGTTTCTCGCCACCAAGGTGTCATGAAATTTCTCCACGCCGGACCCGGATTCGGCGGCTCCTGCTTCCCGAAAGACGTGGCCGCGCTGATTCAGACCGGCGACCGGGTCGGCTCCGAGATGCAGATCGCCAAAGCGGCGGCGGCGGTCAACGAGCGGCAGAAACTGGCGATGATCGAGAAGATTCGACAGACGCTCGGCGGATTGCAGGGCAAGACGGTCGGGGTGCTCGGCCTCTCGTTCAAACCGAACACCAATGACCTGCGCGACGCGCCCGCGCTGACGATCATCGAGGGGCTCCTGAAGGCAGGGTGCGCCGTCAGAGCCTACGATCCGGCCTCCCTGGAGGAAGGCTCCAAATTGCTGCCGAAGATCACGCCCTGCACCGACCCCTACGAAGCGGCCAAGGGCAGTGACGCGCTCGTGATCATGACCGAATGGAACCAGGTTCGGAATCTGGAGTTCGACCGGCTCAAGACGCTGCTGCGCCAGCCGGTCCTGATCGATTTGCGCAATGTCTATGAGCCCGAGCGTGTGGTGGGAATGGGATTCCGGTACGTATCCGTGGGACGTCCGGCGCAGTCGCCGAAGAATTAATCGTCAGCTCTGCTGCCCGATCTGCTTGACGACTTCCGTCTCTTTCGTCTTCGGTTTGTAGCCCATCCGGTCGAGCACTTTCAGGATTCTCGTCTTCAACCGATCGTCCGCCTCCTCCAGCGCAACGGCCAGTGGCTCCACGGCGGGCTTGCCGATCTTGCGGATAATTTCCGTGGCAGACTGCCGAAGCTCGTCCTCTTCGGACACGAGCAACGCCACCAGTGACGGGACCGATACGCCGCCCAGCTTGATCAACGAGTCGTAGGCCCGTTGCCGGACGTCGCCGACCTCGTCCGTCAGCGACTCCACGAGCGGCCCGATCGCCCGCGCATCTTTCAATTCGCCCAGCGTCTCGGCCGCATATTTCCGGTTCAGCCAGTGCGTGTCCCTGAGGTCCACCAGCATCGCGTCGGCCCTGGCGGCGTTGGGGTCCTTCGAGCGAATCTTAAAGCTCTTGGCAATGCGCTTGCCGCCTTCTTCGACGACGCGGATCGTCGCGCCATCGCCGGGCTTGATCGTCTGCAGGTCGGCGAGAGCCTCTTCCGCCACCTCCAGCACAACGGTCTTGCCGTCGTAGGCCAGCAACTCCACCTCGAGTTGTTTCGCGGCGGGATTGACGGAAACCACTCGTTCAGTGACGAGGTTAAACCCGTCCTGCTTGGCCCCGCCCTTGGGTCCGATCTGGATCAGCTTCGGCGGTTGTTCCGGAGTTTCGTTCGCCATGGATCATTCCTTATATGAACATGAGGATGACGCCGTTACTGTATTATGTTTGTTCGCTCGGTTTCCACCCTAAACTGGATAGGGCTCCCTCGACGGTTTCCTGCACCATTTCGTTCTCGTCCTCCAGCAGCGGCAGCAACGGGTCCACGGCACGTTTGTCGCCGAGCCGGGCCAGCGACTCGGCGGCATTGCGCCGGACGAGCCAATCCTCGTCCTGCAGCGCCCCGATCAGCGAGTCGACCCCGCGCGGGTCGCCGATCTTCCCCAGCGCCTCGGCCGCATGGCGGCGCACCATCCAATTGTTTCCGTTCAGTCCCTCGATCAGCGCGTCGACCGCGCGCACGTCACCGATCTTTTTCAGCACGCGGGCGACATCCTCACGCACCAGGCTGTCGCCCAGGGCCTCCACCAGACCAGGCACAGCCCGCGGATCGCCGACCCGTTCCAGCGCCCACACCGCCGCCGTCCGCACCGCGCCGTCCCTGTCTTTCAGCGCCTTCACGAGCGGCTCGACCCCGCGCGGGTCCTTGAGTTTCCCCAGGGCCGACGCCGCCTGCTCCCGCACCGACCACTCCCCCTCCCTCAACGCCTCGATCAGCGGCTCGACGGCTTCAGGTCCGATCCGCACAATTGCGCTCGTGGTCGCCTCACGGATCAGGGCATCCTCGTCCTCCAGCATACCGATCAATTGCGGCAGCGCTTGCATGCCCATCTGGCCGAGACTCGCCACCGCATGGCCGCGAAGCGCCTCGTTCTCATCCCGCAAAGCATTGATCAGTTGTTCGATCCGTTCCCGCTGTTCCGCGTCACCCATGGTCCGTGTCCTCCGCCTGTCCCGCCTGTTCTGATTGCCCTGCCTGAACTTCCGCCTGCATCGTGAGCGCGGCCAACTTGTCCACGATCATCCCGGCATTATACGACACCAATCCGTCCCGGTCAGTCTTCAACCGCTCGAACAGCTCCTGGTAGGAGCGGAGCGTCTCCACGTCCTTGATCTTGGCCAGGGCCTCCATGGCGAACACGCGAAGCGGTCGAATCGGAATCGCCTCGATGTAGAGCTCGAGCGGCCGCGCGTCGCCGATCAAGCCCAGGGCCTTCAAGGCCAGCTCCTTCACCCCCGTGTCCTTGTCCTTCCGCAACCGCTCCATCAGCGGCTCCACCGACCGCACGTCGGCAATCTTCCCCAGCAGATCGGCCGCCGCCTCACGCACCAGCCAATCGTCGTCCTCGAGCGATTCGATCAGAATATCCACGCTGGGACGGCCGATCGGCAGCAACCCGATCACCGTCGCCATCCGCGCTTCTTCCCGCTCGGCCGAGCCTTCGGTGTTGCGCAGCACGTTGAAGGCCTCCTCGAAGCGATCGCGGATCGCGGTCAGTTTCCTCAGCGTCCGGGTGGCCGCATCGCGCAACGCCGGATCCATCATGGCATCCACCAGCGCGTCGGCGGACTTCGGTTCCAGCAGATGCTCGAGCATCTCGACCGCCGTCAGTCGCACTGCGGCGGCGTCGTGCTTGAGCATGGCGCAGACCGGACCGACGGCATTCGGCATGGCGCCGATCAGTTTGGCGACAATGTGACGTTGGACCTCGTCCTGCAAAATTGACAGTTCGTGCACCAGCGCTTCGGCCGCATCGGCATCCAGCACGCCGGCCATCTGTTCCAGCGCAATCGCGGCGGCTTTCCGAGCCGTCTCATCCGGGTCGCGCAGCAGCCGCACCAGCGGCACCCCGCCCTTGGGATCTTTGAGCCGTGCCAGCATGCCGGCGATTTCCGCCTTGAGCGCCGGGGCGGAGGTCTCCAACGCGTGAATCAAGGCCAGGACGGCGTTGGTGCCGCCCTGCACGCAGGCCGCCATTGCGCGCATGCGCTTCCAGTCCTCTTCGTGGACCAGCTCGCCGATCAGGGTTTCAATCGATTCTTTAGACATAAGTTGCCATCAGGCGCTAGGCAATAGGCTATGGGCTATGGGCGCGGATCTGGACTTTCTCGTCCGAAGCCAATCGCCCATCGCCTATCGCCTATAACCTTCCAGATCGCCAGCCCAACCGGGTCAGAGCTTCCTTCGCATGAAAGAGGATGTTGCCGTCCTGCTCGTTCTTGAGCACCGCCACCAGGTGCGGAATAGCCGGCTGCCCGAACGCCACGAGCGCGGTCGCCGCCTCTGCGCGGGTCACGGTATTCTGCAGGGCCGCGACCAGCGCCGGAATCGTCGCCGCGTCCCGAATCTGTCCCAGCGCATGGGCGGCCCCGGCCATCGCCGCCATTTCTTCGTCCCATTTATCGCCGCAGCCGGCGACCTCCCGGCTGCGCTCAGGCCGGTCCGTCCCCTGCACCACCGCCACCAATGCCGGCACGGCACGCCGATCGCCGATCTTCCCCAGCGCGTCGACCACGAGCGGGCGCAGGCCCGGCTCCTTCAGCGCCGTGAGCAAAAACTCGACGGCGCGCGCATCGCCGATGTCGCCCAGCGCCCGGACCGCATCTTCGCGCAGCGAGGAATCCCGATCATTAAACAGAAGGCGCAGCAGCGGATCGACTGCGTCGGGCGATTTCGTCTTGCCCAGTGCCTCGACGGCGTGAAGCCGCACCAGCCACTCGGCATGCGTCAGCGCGTCCACCAGAACCGGGATCGCCGCAGGCCCCAGCCGCGCCAGGGCGCCGCTGGTTTCCTCGCGTACCGCTTTGACCTTGTCCTGCAGCAGCGGCAGGAGCGACGGGATCGCGCGGGCTTCGCCGATCCGGGCCAGCGCCCTGGCTGCATGCATGCGGACGACCCAATCGGTGCTGGCCAACGCGGCGATCAGTTCGTCCGCCACGCGGGCATCCCCGATGGACGCCAAAATCGCGGCAGCGGATTCCTGAACGGTCAGATTGCGATCGTGCAGGCAGGCGCCGA
>JAIBHQ010000118.1 GCA_020028595.1 Nitrospirota bacterium | reverse complement strand
CTGCGCATGAAGTGCGCCATCGCCGCCGGATCGTCGACGCCCATAATGGCCGACAACGGCACGTTGGTCGACTTCTTGCCGGTCAACCCGGACTCCACTTCGTCCAGGATCAGCTCCACCGGCATGGACTGCCCGCCGTAGACGTGCGGTCCCGCGATGATCTTGGCCTTGGAATGGCCGTAGATCGCCGTCGCCACTTCCTTCGCCAGCCAGCCGACGTAATTGAACTCGGGCACCACGATCAACTTCACGTCCTTGCAGAGTTCGCGCAACTCCTGCGTGGGGAACGGGCGCAACGACCGGACCTTGATCAAACCAACTTTGATGCCTTTTTCCTTGCACAGCCTCGCCGCTTCGCGGGACTGGGCCGCGGCGCTGCCGGACGCGATAATGACGACGTCCGCCTTGTCCATGTTCTCCGCGGTGCACAGCCCGCCCATGTACTTCGTGATGTACTTGCGGGAACGCTCGACCGCCGCCCACACTTCCTGCTGCCACACGGCGTGGATGTTGTAGGCCATGAAGTTCGACTTCTGCACCGGGGCGTCTCGCGACAACCGCGCCGGCGGGTTTTCCGCGTCCAGGACCGGCACCGCGCCGCGCCACGCTGCCCGTGGCGGCAGCTTCATGCTCTTGTCCTGCATGCGCACGTATCCGCGGGCATGGGTGACGAAGAACCCGTCGCAGCAGACCCCGACCGGCAGCGTCACATCGTTCATTTCGCTGATGATGAACCCGGCCATGATGAAATCGAACATGTCCTGCTGATTCTCCGCGTGGAAGACGATCATCCCGCAGTTCAACAGGTAGGCAATTTCAATGTTGTCCGGCTGGATGGCGAGCGGCGCATTGACCACGCGGCAGGTGAACATCGCCACCGCCGGCAGCCGATGGCCGGGCCATGACGCGATTCCTTCGAGGCCGCGCAGCGTGCCCGGCCCCGCCGTGGCGGTGAAGCAGCGCACGCCGGCCCTGGACCCGCCCGCAATAGCCGCCATGACGCCGACTTCTTCCTCGCCCCTGTAATATTCCTTGACGTAGCCTTCGCCGTAGAGCACGCCGACGAGCTGCATGGTTTCGCTCTGCGGCGTGATGGGGTAGGCGATCGCCATATCCACGTTCGACCGGCGGATGGCTTCCTTGGCCGCTTCGCTGCCCGTGATGAACTCCTTGGTCCGCGGCGCCTCCTGGAGCAAGTACTCGAGCGTGACCACGCGCTGCTTTTTGGCATCCTCGTGCGGATCTTTTTTGGCGTCCGCCTTCGGAATCGCGACGCTGGTGATCGGATCGCCCTGTGGGTTTGTCTTTTGCTCCGGTTCCATGCTGGTGACCGGATCGCCTTGCGGATTTGTTTTGGTTTCGCTCATCGTGTCACCTCACCTTAACTTACGCTTCACTCTTCATGTGCTCGGCCTTGTGACCGAACGCCGCCGCACCGGCCGTGCCGCCACCCGGCATAAACGTCATTGGATTCGTATGGGTCTTGCCGTCATGCACCTTCGACTGCGTACCGGTGAACCGCACGTTCTCGCCGGTGTCTGACAGCTTGATCTTCATTTCCTCACGCACCCGTTTGAACACTTGCGCGACACGCCGAAGCTTGGCGGCGTCGCAATCGCGAACCGTCAACATCGCATCCTCGTGCCCCTGCTCGGCGCAGAGCGCAGCCGTACAGCAGTTCGTCCCCGCGCGAATCATCTTGAGGGTCAAATTCGCGTAATGGCAGTGCACGCCGATGAAGATGCAGGCTTCGATCTTGTTGCCCCAGATGGTCAGATTCGGATGGTTGGGGTTGATGACTTCCTCGGGGTCGATTTTCGGATACTTGGGCCGGTAGTCCGGCATGGGGATGATCAGCACTTCGGGAATCTGCGAGGCGATCTCCAGCACCGCCTTGGCCTTCTCGGCCGCATGCTCGTTCCAGTTCCACAGGACCATCGGGCCCGGGAAGATTGTCGCGTTGGGGCTCGTCAGCATCTTCCGCGCGACTTCCTCCATGACCTTTTCTTCGTTTTTTTCCAGCAGGCCGTAGAAGAGACCCTGGCCAGGATCCGGCAGCATGACACCGAGTTGCGCTGCTGAGGGTGGATGGAACCCGGCCGGTCCCGGAACGATAATGCGCTCTTGTTCCTGCGACGTCTTGGCGCCCATGGACTACCCGACCACCGGGGTGGCCAGCGCCACCGTCGTGCTCTTCTCGCCGTAGACGATATTATCCGTCAGCGCCGCGTTGGGAAGCTGGTCGATCATGATCATCTTGATCGCATTGTTCTTGGCCATGTTGTCGCAGACCCAGACGCACTGCGCGCAGCCCTTGCACCGGTCCACCGCCACGTAGGCCGAGCCGTACTTGAAGCCCTTGTCCTTGCCCATCTCATCGCTGTACAGGATCGTGTTGGCTTCCGGACAATACTGCGTGCAGAGCTTGCAGCTCTTCGCCGCGCAAATCTCAACGTTGATATCCGCTACAAGATACATGAATGCCTCTTTCCTGGTTACGCTTTTGCAGCGGCGGCGACTTCCGCCTTTTTCGCCGCCTTGCTGATTTCGTCCCAGCCGTGCTCAGCCGCGTAGTCCCAGCCGGCTTTGATGACGGCCATATTCTTATCGATCAACTCCTGCTTCTTTTTGAATTTCCGCTCCACGACGCTGTCAAGTGCCGCCGTACCGCCGGACACCACGAAGCCCTTGCCCAGAAAGCGGTCTTTCACCGCCTGGCCCAGCGCATCGAGCGTTGCCAGGCCGGTGATGCACCCGATGGCCCCCATCAGAGCCATGTTGGTGGCCAGGTCCATCCCCGCCACTTCCAGGGACAGTTTCGTCGCCGGCAGATAATAGAGCTTCACGCGCCGCTCCTCCAACTCGCGGGCCTGGAGCGGGTGCAGCTTCATGGGTCCGTCGTTGTTGATCAGCGCGACCCCATCCTCCTTCAACCCGAAGTAGAACGGCATCGTGTAGGACTTGCCGTGCGTGATGACCTGCGGGTGGAAGATGATGATGATGTGCGGAAAGGTGATTTCGCCGATCTCGTAAATCGCCTCGTCCGACACGCGCACGTAGCTTTCGACCGGCGCCATGCGCTTCTCGGAACCATAGAACGGGACGATGGTGCTTTCGCCGCCAGCGTTGATGACGGCGGTGCTCAGGATGTGCGATCCCGTGACGACACCCTGCCCGCCCACGCCCGCCATGCGAATGTTAAAGCGCTTTGCCATGAGTTCCCCCCTTGAGAGGTCCTTCAGTTAACGGTGCTCAGGCCTTGTCCGCAAGCGCCGCAACGGCCGCCGCCGGCTTGGGGAGATACTCCTTGTAGCCGTAGCGTTCCGCCAGGTATTCCTTCGCTTCGTCTGAGATGTACTCGGAGAACGCGTACCGGTCGTTCTCGACGGTTTTGGCGTCTTCCATCACCTTGTCGGTGGGAATCGCGTACTCGATGTTGCAGGAGGTATAGGCTTGAATGTAGCTGGAGCCGACTTCACGGGCGATCAGCACCGCTTTCTTGATCACACTTTCAACGCGCCGCGGATTGTTCGGCACGACGGTGGCGACATAGGCGCAGCCCGCCAGCTTGGCCAGGCCGACCATGTCCATCTTGTCAAACTTCTTGCCGAGCGGGGCCATCTTCAGCACCGCGCCGCGGCTGGTCATGCCGCTCTCCTGCCCGCCGGTGTTCCCGTACACTTCGTTGTCGAGCATGATCGTCGTGAACCGCTCGTGACGAAACCAGGAATGCACCACCTGCTGGAAGCCGATATCGGCCGTGCCGCCGTCGCCCGCCATCACGACCACGTCCTTGGGCTTGTCGCCGAAGCGGAGCCGCAGGCCGCGGGACAGGCCGCTCGCCACGCCGTTCTGGTCTCCGTAGTTGCCATACACGAACGGGATCGCTGCCTGGGAAATCGCCAGACGTCCGCAGCCTGCGGTGCCGACGGTGATGGTATCTTCGGGGTTCGGGAATGCGATCACGGCGAGACGGATGAAGAGGGTCATGGCGCAACCGGCGCACATGGGATGCTCTTCGAGAACTTCCTTGAAGCTCCCCATCTGCGAGACGGTCGTCTTCTTGCCGAAGGGGCCATGGTCGACCATGTCCCGATATTCCTTGGGCATGAACTTTTCAAAACCCGGAGTGAATTTGACGTAATCGAGACTCATTGGCGGCCTCCTACCAAGCGTTGCCTGGCTTATAAGATTCTACGTTG
>JAIBHQ010000243.1 GCA_020028595.1 Nitrospirota bacterium | reverse complement strand
ATTGGCTCCCCGGGCAGGACTCGAACCTGCGACCAGCCGGTTAACAGCCGGCTGCTCTACCAACTGAGCTACCGGGGAACACGAGCGTGTGCGAGGAATTTTAGCACGATTCCAAGAAGTGTCGAGTGGATTTTTTCCGGGGAATCTACGGCCGTTGCAGGGGCTTAGACGTCGAAGTCTTCGGTTTCGTCCTCGTCGGATGACGCATCGGTGTTGCCGGACGCCAATGACACATAATGCTTGGCCCAGGAGACGTAGATATTGCCGCTGTCTTTCATGGCATCGGCGCCGCCCCTGAGCTTGGCGGCCGCGTCGGGGTCTTTCCCGGCAGCCTGGATTTCGGCAGACCGCTGCTCAAGGGCTTGCGGAAACCGGCGCATCACGTTCTTGATCTCTTCGAGCAGGCTTTCCAGGACGTTGTCTTCTGATTCCATGGGCTACTCCCTTGCCCGAAAAAAAACCCCATGGCACGGGCCATGGGGTTAGTGTCGTTCGATACCGGCTCAGCCTTGATAGGCCTGTCCCAATGCCGCAGACTCGCCCTTATGGTCCAGCAGCTTTCCGGTGGCACCGACCGCCTGCATCTCGATGGCCATGTGCTTGGCCGCGTTACACACGACGACGCACAGTTCACAGCCCTTGCACCGGCTGATGGTCACCTCAGCGACCATTTTGGTGACGTTCAGGTCGAGGCAGTTGGCCTCCGGGCAGTACATGATGCAGAGGCGGCAGCCTTTCTTGGCCACGCACTTGTCGTCGATGACCTGGGCGATGTTATACATGCGTCGAAGTTCCCTTTCGCGTTACGCGGCGACAGCCGGATTGCCGACCCGCAACTCGATCTTGTTCTGCTCGGCCCATTCGGAGGCGATCTCATAGGCCCGCTTGACCGTTGCCAGATTCTTCGCCAGCAGCATTTCCTTCTTGGCGAATTTTTTCTTGATTGCTTCGTCCAGCGACGCGGTACCGCCTGAAGCCACGAACTTCTTGCCGAATCGCTCCTGGAGCGCCAGGTCCAGCGCCTCCATCGAGACGCACTTCGTGATGCCGGCCACGGAGCCGATCATCGTCATGTTCGTCGAGAGCTCGGTGCCCGCCACTTCCAGGGCAATCTGTGTTCCGGCGATGTAAAACAACGCGACGTTCGAGTCTTTCAACCGCTGAATATCTTCATCGGACAGCAGGGGAATGTCCGAGTTGATGATGACCACCCCGCCTTCCTTGACGCCCGAGTAGAAGGGCATCGTGTAGCTCTTGCCCATCGTGATCACCTGGGGATGGAACACCACGATCACGTCAGGGAACACCAGCTCGCCGCGGTCGTAGATTCGCTCGATGCCGATCCGGCAGTAGCTTTCCGCCGGGGCCATGCGCTTTTCCGCCCCAAAGAACGGATTGGAGATGGAGAACTTTCCGTCCTTGTTGGCGGCCATCGCCATCACGTGCGCCGCCGTCACGGCACCCTGACCGCCCAGGCCCGCGTCAGGCCTCTTGCCCCGTCAATTGCTTTGCTGCGGCCTTCCGTTCCTTATCCTTCGCGGCCAGCTCGGCCAGGAATTGCTTGGCCGGCTCGCTGACAAATTCCTTGTAGGCGAACCGCTCGGTCGGTTTCTCGGAATCCCGCATCTCCTGGAGCCCTTCCATGCTGTTCTTGCCGATTTCCAGGATGCAGGGCGTATAAAGCTGCAGATAGGTCGGGCCGAGTTCGCGGGCGATGAGCACCGCGTTTCGGACCACCTTCTCGATCAGGGAAGGCTTGCTGACCGTACATTGCACCACATAGTGGCAGCCGGATTCGCGGGCAATCTCAGGCAGCCGGACCTTTTCGAAGGTCTTGCCGACCGGCGCCATTTTGGCGACGAAGCCCTTCTGCATCAGGCCGCTCTCCTGACCGCCGGTGTTGGCGTAGAGCTCGTTGTCGAAACAGATCGTGGTGAATTTCTCCTGCCGGAACCAGGCCTGCAACGTCATGTCCAGCCCGATGTCCACGGTTGCGCCGTCGCCGGCCAGGACCACGACGTCCTTCACGCGGCCGGGGAACCGGACGGTGAGGGCCCGCTTCAAACCTGATGCGATCGCATTCTGGTTGCCGAAGAGGGAGTGGATGTTATGCACGGCCACCATCGGGAACACGAGACTGGTACAACCCGTGGAGCCCACCATCACCGTGTCTTCGGGCGCTGGCAGCGACGCCAGGATGTACCGGAACGCCATGGACTCCGGGCAGCCGGCGCAGAGCGAATGCTCTTCGATCAGTTCCTTCGAAGTGCCGATGTCCTTCCACCCCCGGTCTTCCTTGCCGTACGTCGCCCGCTTGACCAGGTCCTGGTACTCCGGCGGCATGATCTCGTACATCTCAGGTGCGATTTTAATCCGTTCTTTGCTCATGGTCTCGGCCTCCTCGTCAGTCGCTCAGGTTGTCGTCGGTTCGTTTCAGCTGCCGCGTCCGGCCAGCGACATGGCTTTCAGACCAAGGGTGGTCTTGATCTCTTGCACGATGATCTCCGGCGGCATCGTCATTCCACCGCAGACGTGCGGGCCGGCATGGACCCGTTCGCTGTTCGGAACGCTCGCCTTGATTTCCTTTGCCAGCCAGCCCGTGACGTTGAATTCCGGCACGAAGATATGCTTGGCGTTCTTCGTCACTTCGCGGATCTCCTCGCCCGGCCACGGCCGCAGGGCCTTGACCTTCACAAGCCCGACACGCATGCCTTCGTCTTCCAGCAGACGGATCGCTTCACGCCCCTGGGACACGGCGGTGCCGGAAGCCACGATCAGGACGTCCGCATCCGCATTCTCGCTCTCGATCAGGCCGTTCAGCCACTTGATCGTGTGCTTGCGCGACCGCTCGATGGCCGCCCAGACTTCCTGCTGCCAGCTCGCATGGGTGGCGTAGCTGATGTAGTTGCTCTTCATCACGAA
>JAIBHQ010000117.1 GCA_020028595.1 Nitrospirota bacterium | reverse complement strand
CGCACGGCCCGCACCGAAGTCATGTTTGGGCCAGCCGGCATCTCATACGTCTATCTGATCTATGGCATGTACCACTGTTTCAATATCGTGACGGAACGGGTCGGTTATCCATCAGCCGTGCTGGTGCGGGCTGTGGAGGATGTCGGCACGCAGGCGCTGATCGACGGACCGGGACGTGTCTGCCGGTTTCTTGCGATTGATCGGAAACTGAATCGATTGGATCTGACGACGGGCAAGGTATTGTGGGTGGAAGATCGAGGAGGACGAACGGCGGCGGCAGCGGTTACGACAGGCCGTCGGATCGGGGTGGAGTACGCCGGCCGGTGGGCCGGGAAGCCGTGGCGGTTCCGGCTTGCGCCAAGTCAAAAGTTAAAAGTGAAAAGTAAAAAGTGAGGAGTGCCCGGTCGCTGAAACAAAGAGAAATTCAGCGCGACACAAAGAAAAAGGGGAAGCCGGTCACCGGCTTCCCCTTTTCTATTCAGGCCTGACGACGCTTAGTTGATCTTGCGGTCGCCGGAGATTTTGGTAGCCGAGGTCACCGGAGGCGCAATCTTGATCTGCGGTCCCTGGACCGACGGGAGCTGCCCGGCGCCGTGTTTTTCCTTGATGCGGTGGTTGTTCGGATCGACCAGGTTCTGCTGCACGTGGTTGTCTGTGCTGGTGATGGACTTCGTGATGGCTTTTTCTCCACCCCCACCGGTCTGGCCGGCATCATTGGCCGTCGGCTGGCCCGTCACCGGGCTCGTCGACGCCTTGGCCGGGTAGCCTTCGTGCTTGGGGAGCAGCGCCGGATTCGCCAGCGCGACTGAGATGGAAAATCCCACGATCGCGAGTGCTGCAACAGTGCCGATGAGCGTCTTCATATGATGCACTCCTTTTGATAAGAGAAAGTGAAAATTGAGTCTCAAATCAACGCCAATAATCCGTAAAACGGAGGCTATCTTAGCGACCTCAGGGGGCTGTGTCAAGGCAGGGGTAGAGGGGTAAAAGGGGTAAGGGACAAGGGTCGGAGAAGCCTCGCCCATAACCTCGAACCCCGCACCTCGAACCTGGCGCGAAGCGCCCTATCGCCGATGGCGACGACCGCGTCCACCCCGGCCCCGGAAGTGTCCCCCGCGGGGAGCTGCAGCCGGGAGCTGGATCGTGACCGCGGTGCCCTTTTCCTGGCCGCCGGCGATGGAAATCTCGCCCTGGTGCTCGTCGACGATCTTTTTCACCGTCGCCAGTCCCAGACCTGTCCCGGACCGTTTGGTCGTAAAATAGGGCTCGAAAAGCTGGCTCACGTGTTCGGCGGGGATCGGGGCGCCGTCGTTGCTGATCACGATCTGCACCATGCGCCCTCCCTTCTGGGACGACACGGCGATGTCCAGGTGCCCTCCCGGCGTCATGGCTTCCAGCGCGTTCTTGATGATGCTGAGGAAAACCTGCTGCATTTTGGCGTCGTCGCACCGGACAGGGACGGGGTGCCCCTCGTACTCTTTCGTCACGGCGATCCGGTTCATCTCCAAATCGGTGGCGACCAGGCTGAGGGTGCCGTCGATCACTTCGGAAATGCGGCAGGACCGGCGGTTCAATTCCAGCGGTTTCGCAAAGTCCAGAATTTCGTTGAGAGTCGCCTCGACGCGGATCAGGTCACGCATTCCGCTTTCGACCCGCGTTTGCGGATCGAAATCCAGAATGCCTTCCCGGGTGATGTCTTCCAGTTGCGCCCGGACGGAGGCCAGCGGCTCTCGGACTTCCGTCGCGAGGAACGCGCTGAATTCCCCGAGGGCCGCCTGCCGTTCCTGCTTGCGGATCATCGGCTCGGACGGGCCCTGCGGTGCCGGGATCGGCGCGTCGTGCCCGGTTTCCGCGAGTCCCGGTCTGCCCGCAGGTGCGGCTGCCGCCGGGGAGCTTTGGAGCAACTCGACCAGATTGCCGATCAAGCCTTCCAATTGCTTCGTATCCTGAAGCGAATACTGCCCCGATGTTTTGGAAGCCACGGTGACGGTCCCGCCGACCTGCCCGCGGACGAAGAAGGGCACGACGAGCGCGCAGGCGTACTGCTCCTTGTAGAGCGGCTTGTGATCGAGGAATCGTCCCTGCGTGGACGCCAGGTCCAGGTCCACACGCGCCTTGCGGTGCCGGATGGCCCATCCGGCGGCTGAGGAATCAAACGCGAGACGCAGGCCCGGTTTGAGATCTCGCTTCGGATCTGGTTTGGCGTCGGTCTTCATCTCGCCGGCCATGCCGATGATTTCAATGACACTGGTGACGGGATCGTAGAGCGTGACCAGCGCGCGGTCGAAGGGCAGTACCGCGGCGGTGTTCGCAAGCAGGACGGAAACCCGTTCCTGCATGTCCGGCGTCGAGTAGGAAGCCGGTGGCGCCAGCGGTTCCGCCGTGATTGGAGGCGGGGCCGCCGCAGCCGGCTCGTAGCCGACCGCCGGCCGGCGCAGCAACAGCGTGCCATCGAACAGTTCGGCTCGATGCAGCACGGCCGTGATCTGATCGCCGGCGTGCTCGAGGAGCGACTTCTCCTTTTTGGTGAAACTCGCGCTTTCCTTGCGCCCGATCACCATGATGCCGTAGGTCCGCTGGTGATGCTGCAGTGGAACGGCCAGCAGCGTTTTGGCGACCGGCGTAATCATGCGCAGCCGCATGGCGCGAAAGGACTCGCCGTCGGCTGTCACGGTCGGCGCGTACAGCGCGTCCACGTCCTGTGTCGAGAGCGTGCGGAGGATCGCCTGGGCTTCGCGCGGGGCAAAGCCGCGGCAGCCTTGCAGGGAGAGGGGGCCGCCCTCCACCTCGAAGATGCCGATGAGCGCCGTGTCGGCGCCCAATTCGTTGAGCGCGGTCGTCAGCGCGCGTTGCAGGGTGGTCTGCTTCTCGGTCTTTGGGGAACGGTCTGTTCGTGCGTGTGCCTGGTGTGCCATGAAACTGTTTCCTTTATCTTTAGCGAGGGGGGAATTGTATCAGCGCTGACTGAGCGTTGCAATGCGAAGAAAAACGGTTTGTCTGGTCTATCTGGTTTGTCTTGTTTTTCTGGTTGCGCAGGTGAACCAAACAAACCAGACGAACCAGAAAAACCAGATAAACGCGGTTAGTTCAGCACGCGCGGTGGTTTGGGGCGGTGGACGAGGACCTCGACCTTGCCTTCTTCGGAGATCAGCAGCGTCAGCACGGTGCTGACCACGCTGATCAGGAGCGCGGCCCAGACCGACGGCCAGAATCCGTCGACCGTGAAGCCGGTCACCAGCCAGGAGGTGAACTGGAGCAGGATGGCATTGATGATGACCATGAACAGGCCGAGGGAAAACATGATCATCGGAAAGGAAAAGAGGTAGAGGACGGGTCGCACGATCGCATTCAGCAGCGCCAGAATGATCACGGTGGCGGCGCCGGCCGGGACGCCGTCGATCTTGATGCCGGGCACGATCTCGGCGGCGGCCAGCACGGCCACGCCGGTGATGACGAATCGGATGAACAGGCCTTTCATAGAACAACCAAGAGTTTATGGCTTATAGCGAATGGCTGATGGTCGAGAAGGAGCATGTTGTGTTTCTTGTCATAAGCCATATGCCATACGCCCTGTTAGCTTGCAACCAAATCCACGGCCGACGTCAATGGTGGTGGTCTGCCGCTGGATGATCGGTTTTTGGATTATAGTGCTTCATGTCCTCCAATTCATCCGGCGTGAGCTTGGGCAGGTGGCGGATGAAATGGACGAGCGTCCAGCTGTCCTTGTCCTCTGCCGGATCGCCCTTGCCCCAGGCCGGCATGGCGGTAAAGCGGATGCCGTTGTGGATGACGAAAAACAATTCTCCGTCGGACATGGATTGCGTGTCGGAGAGGCGCAGGTCCGGCGCCTTGGGATAGACATTCTCTCCAATGGGTGTTTTGCCGCTGCCGTCGTTGGCGTGGCAGGTGGCGCAGTGATCGGCGAAGTGATGCCGGGCCTCAATCAATAGATCTGGGCTCGCCGGAATCGGATTGGCGGCGTTCCGCTGGGAGAACGGAACGGCCAGGTGCCGGGCTTGCCGGGCCATCACGACTTCGAGGGCGGAGGGCTTTGCCTTGGCGCTGAATCCGGTCTGGAAGAACGCGTAGGCGAACCAGCCTGAAACCATGACCACGAGAAGGGCGACGACTGCTGCTATGCCAATTAAGACCCGTGTGCGTGTCGACATCATGCTCAGTATACAATCTTCCGGTGCGGAACCCAAGAACGCATCGGGTTATGAGACAGTATCCGATTGAAGGGGGCCCGGATGCGGGAACCGGTCGAACAGCCGGAGCAGCAACAGCGCCGTGACCGGGA
>JAIBHQ010000242.1 GCA_020028595.1 Nitrospirota bacterium | reverse complement strand
CCGCAGTAAAAGCAAACGGGCGACGTCCCTTTCGGAACGTCGCCCGTTTAAAAAAACAGACTCGCTAAATCTTAGTGCCCGCCGCCCGCGCTGCCAGGCTTATTATACTCGGCAGTCCACGGGATCAATCCACCCACCGGCTTCCCGCCTGGAATCATCACATCATAGTGCTGGGGAGGGGATGCCTTGGGAGCAACATTGAGCGCCTGCTTGGCCTTGTAGCAGCCGGCCTCGAATTCATCCTTGCCCTGGCAGGCCGCTTCCTTCAAGGTGCGGATGCCGCGCGGTTTCGTCGGCTCGCCTGCGATTTCCGGCAGTTTCTTCACCGAGCTGATGACCCGGTGATTCTGCTCCGTCTCCTGAACCGTGAACTCGATCAAGGCTGTCGAAGAAGAAGGAGGCACTTCCTTGGCCGCCGCCGGTCCTGCATGCGGGCGGGCCAATTTCTTCAATTCGTCCCAGGCGCCCTTGTCCGCGTAGAACTTCAGATTTTTGCCCGGGTGAATCTTCTGCCAGAAATAGCCGCTCTCGGCGTTGCCGCCGAACACGGCCACGTTGATCCACACCGCTTCATCGTAGGGATCGATGATGATCACCCGCCCCTGCAGCGTGGTCGGCTTGCTCATGTCACCCCACTCGAACCGCTCCTGGAACGCTTCGATGGCCAGAGCAGTGGAGGTCACGCCGACCACCAGGGCCATGGCAGCGAGGAACGCCCAGCCTGTCTTATGAAATCTCATGATGCTCCCTCCTTAACGAACCGAGATGATGGTCATCAATAAACGGTCAATGAACTTCGTCTTAGTCCTTCTTCAGCAACTTGAAGTCGGTGATCGTCCGGCCGTCCAGCGTCACTTCCATGGCGACGAGCTCCTGCGATGCCTTGATGATCTTGTCCATCAGGCCCTTGTCCTTCACAGCCAGGCGCACGGTCGTGGCCGCATGGTACCAACCGGCATAGGGATTGTTCTTGTCGGTTCCGCCGGTGAAGCCCCAGGCGCAGCAGACAAACAGAGGATCCGGAGGACGCACATCGAGATCGGAGGAAGACCGCCCGCTCGGAGTACCCGAGGCCGGCTGGTCCGTGTTCCAGTATTGAATCCCGAACAGGAGCTCCTTCTCGGGATTATCCGCCCACTGGGCCCAGACGCGGCCCTTGAGCGTCTTGGCCGCTTCTGCCTTGAAAGCACCCTTCGCGCCGACCGCGATATCGGAAGGCCCGGTCGGTCCGGCAGCGGGGTCGGCCGCTACGGCAAAGCCGGCCAGCATCACGCCCGTCACAAAGAAGAAGGAAACAGCCGCTATAACGACGCCTCTCTTCATCACTCGTCCCTCCTTACATATAAAAAAACAACCGATCACAATCTTACTTATAAGCGCATCAAAAGACCGAAGCAGGGGGCAATCGTACTGAATCCCCCAAATCTTGTCAAGAAAATATTTAGCGCTTCAGACACCTGCAAGACATTGAAAATATGTGGTTCTTTTGTGGGTTCTAAATTGATGCTGGACCGCCCTCAAGGCCGGTCCGTGACACAGGCCCGAGCGCCGCGACAGACAGGCTGCGCTTGTCAAAGAGTTCGCGGCTCAATCCGACCATCTGCGCTTCGCTCACGCGGTCGATGCCGGCCATCACTTCATCCAATGACACCCGCCGCCCGTGGTGCAGCTCGTCCTTGGCCAGCTTGCCCATCCGGCTGGACGTGCTTTCCAGCCCCAGCATCACGCTGCCCTTCATCTGGTTCTTGGCCCGCGCCAGCTCGTCCCGCGAAACCCCCCTGGCGCAGAGCCGCTTGATTTCGCGCGAGACCAGCTCGACGACTTTGGGCGCCTCCGCCGGGCGGGTCCCGGCGTAGACGGACCACATGCCGCCGTCGCTGTAGGCAGAAAGGCAGGAGTAGATGGAATAGGCGAGCCCGCGTTTTTCGCGGATTTCCTGGAACAGGCGCGAGCTGACGTTGCCGCCCAGGACGGCATTGAGCAGCGCGGCCACGTACCGGTCCTTGTGCTCGACGGAGATGCCCTTCAGCCCCAGGCACAGGTGCGCCTGCTCGAGTTTTTTCTCGTGCACCCGCAGCCCGCCGTAAATCTCGGCCGGCCACCGGTTTCGTTTTGTGGCAGCCGGCCGTTCGAACCGGCCGAAGTGGGTGTCGAGCAGGGCTGTCAGTTGTTTGTGATCGAAGTTGCCGGCGACGGCCACGACCGTTTCGTGCGGATGATAGTACCGTTGAATGTAGCCGAGGATGTCGCGGCGTCCCAGATTCCTGACGGTCGCGGCCGTTCCCAAAATCGGCCGGCCCAGAGGATGCGCGCCGAACATCTGCTGCGTATGGAGGTCCTGGACGAATTCTTCCGGATCGTCCTGGACCATGCGCATCTCTTCCAGGACGACCTGCTTTTCCTTTTCGATTTCCCGGGACGGAAAACGGGAGTGATGAAACAGATCGGCGAGGAGCGCCAGCCCCGGCTTCAGCTGCTCATCCAGGACCTTGACGTAAAAAGTCGTCGTTTCGCGGGTCGTGAAGGCGTTCATCTCGCCGCCGAGCGCGTCGATCTCGCGGGAAATCTGAACGGCGGACCGGGTCGTGGTCCCTTTGAAAAACATGTGCTCGATGAAGTGGGAGAAGCCTTCTTCTCCCTGCTCTTCATCGCGCGACCCGACGTTGACCCAGATGCCGATCGTGACTGACTTGAGCGACGGCATCCGCTCCGTAACGAGTCGGACGCCGTTGTCGAGAATCAGTTTTCTGTACATTATTCAGGCCGCAGGAAAACCATTCTCGCCCCGCAGAGGCTCGCACATGCGGGGTCCATTCTGAGCGGGGACAGACCCATCAGCGATCTGTCCCCGCTCACTTTTTCTCTTTACGAGCGGCGGCCTGAGCTCCCTTCAACTGCGCGCATGCACCGAGCACCGCCCGCCATGTGACAATCCGATCCATCTGGTGTGCGCGGGGCGCGAGCACGAAGGGAGTCGGGCCGCTCGCTCGTTCACCCCCCCGCGCCCACCTGCGGAGGCGCCATGGCTTCCTTGCGGCTGAGGCGGATCTTGCCCTGCCGGTCGACTTCCATCACCTTCACCATGATCTGCTGGCCTTCCTGCACCTCGTCGGCCACGGACTGGACCCGGTGATGGGC
>JAIBHQ010000116.1 GCA_020028595.1 Nitrospirota bacterium | reverse complement strand
GTCGTCTTCATCCAGCCCGAGCGAGCGCGCATACGAACGCACAAAGCCCTTGGCAAACACCTGTTCCGGCAACTTGGCGAAATTGGACTCTTCGAGCGCTTTGAGATACTCCGGATGAATCCGGGTCTTGATGGCGACCTCGTCCAGCGTGAGTCCCTTGGTCTCGCGGACCTGCCGGAAAAACTCGCCGACCGATTCCTTGGTTTCTGCCACCGGGCCTGTCATCGCTTGAGCCGCTCCATCAAGGTTTTGGCCTCCGCCGAAACCGCCCCGGTTTTGTCCTTGTCCAGCGTCACGGCACGTGCCAGCGCTTCGCGCGCCTTGCCGTCCTCGCCCAGCCTGTAGTGCACCCGTCCCAGTTCCAAATACACCATCGCCTGCGGCACGTTGGACGGAGTGACTTTCAGCGCATCCTCGAACGCCTGCTTCGCGTTCTGCATGTCCCCTTCCATCTCCAGCGCGAGGCCCAACTGGTAGTACGCCACATCTGGCGTCGAATAGAGCGAGTAGCTCACCGCTTTGCGAAAGGCGGCAATGGCTTCCTGCCGGCGATTTTGCTTGATCAATACCTGGCCCAGGAAATTGTAGGCATCAGGATAGTCCGGATCGATACGGATCGCTTCCCGGATTTCGGCCTCAGCCTGATCGAATTTCTCCTGGTTGGCGTAAATAAACGCCACGTAATAGTGCGCGTCCCGGTGGCGCGGATTTTCCTTCAGCGCCTTCTCGAAGGCCACGTAGGCGCTTTGCTGATCGGTGTTGAGGACGGCCACGCCTTCCTGATAGTAGCCGTCCGCTTTCTTCTTGCGCTCCTCGGACACGCAGCCGGCCGCGGCCAGCAAGCCGAGACACACACCGGCGAGGACGCGCAGCCGGTCAAGACTAAAGGCTTCCACGGTAAAGGAGGCCATCACGCTGCCGAAGATCACCGCCTGCCGGAAGGCGGCTTCGGACACGTTCCCCGTCGCCGCCAGATAGCCCACGAACCCGCCGGCAAACGTATCGCCGGCCCCCGTGGGGTCCTTGGCCTGCTCCAGCGGAAACGCGGGAGCGCCGAACGTCTGCTTGTGATTGAACATCAAGACCCCGTATTCCCCGCGCTTGACGATCAGATGCTTCGGCCCGCGTGCGAGGATCGTCTTGCCGACCTGCACCAGGCTCGAATGGCCGCCGAGCGCCCGCGCCTCCGCGTCGTTCACGATCAGCACATCCACCTGCTCGAGCACCTTCCAGAGCGCCTCGCGCTTGCGTTCGATCCAGAAATTCATCGTGTCGCAGGCGATCAGCGCCGGCCGCTTCACCTGGCGGAGCACGTCGAGCTGCAACTCCGGATCGATGTTGCCGAGAAACAGCATGGACGGCGCCCGGTGCGATTCCGGAATCTTCGGACGGAAGGTCTCGAACACGTTCAGCTTGGTGTCGAGCGTATGCGCTTCGTTCATCTGATACGTGTACTCGCCCTTCCATCGAAAGGTCTTGCCGGGCCGCCGCTCCAGTCCCGTCAGGTCGATCCCACGGCTCTTGAGAAACATCACGTGCTGATCGGCGAAATCCTCGCCGACGACCGCGAGCAAATCCACGCTTGTGAAATAGCTCGCCGCCGTCGAAAAATAGGTGGCGGAGCCGCCCAGCACGTCTTCCGCCTGACCGAACGGCGTCTGAACCGTATCCAACGCCACGGAACCGACCACCAAGAGCTTGCCCATCTCTACAACTCCAGTGAAAGGTGAAACGTAAAAGGTAAAAGGTTATCGGCCCGGAACTTTGTCACCAGCCCGCTTTTCACTTTTCACCTTTCACTTTTTACTTCTTTGCAAGATACTTCCCGATCAGCGGCTGCAGCCGCTTGCGCATGGCGACGGAAATCCGCTCCGGTGCCGTGACGATGGCGTACTGCAACGCGCTCCCGCATGGACACGTCCGCAACTCCGCAATGGCAGGCACGGCCGCGCGCAGAACGCGCCTGGCTTGCGCAACATTGTTGTGCAACGTGGCCAGGATCATCTCGACCGTCACCGATTCCTCGCTGGCATGCCAGCAATCATAGTCCGTCACGAGCGCCATGGTGGCGTAACACAGTTCCGCCTCGCGCGCCAGCTTCGCTTCCGGCATGTTCGTCATCCCGATGACATCCACCCCCCACTGCCGGTAGAGGAGCGATTCTCCCCGGGAGGAAAATTGGGGGCCTTCGATGCAGAGGTAGACGCCGCCGTGATGCACCGTCGCCCCGGCGCCGTTCGCGGCCTTGCGCAGCGCCTGGCTCAACGCGCCGCAGACCGGATCCGCGAATGCCACGTGCGCAACGATCCCCTTCTCAAAAAACGTGCCGGCCCGGCGCTTCGTATGGTCGATGAACTGATCCGGCAGGACGACATGCCCCGGCTTGAGCGTCTCCTTCATGCTTCCCACGGCGCTCACAGAAATGACCCGCGCCACGCCGAGCGTTTTCAGCGCATAGATGTTTGCGCGGTAATTGATGTCGGTGGGCGCAATCCGGTGCCCGCGTCCGTGCCTGGACAGAAATGCCACCGGCACCCCATCGAGCGTGCCCACGATCAGCGCGTCCGACGGCTCCCCGAATGGAGTTCGGACCCGCACTTCACGGACGCCCGACAGTCCCTCCATATTATAGAGGCCGCTGCCGCCGATGATGCCGATGTCGGCCCGCAGTTTCGTCGCCTTCCCCGCCATAAACCGTTTCTCCTCTTGAGCTGACAAGCACCAAGCTTCAAGCTGACAAGTGACGAAACTCTTCCCTTTCCGGCTTGCTGCTTGTCAGCTTGTCAGCCTCCAGTTGCGCTAGAAACCGCCCCGCCTCGCCGACGATCCGGTCGGCAACCTGCGCCGGTGTCTCTGTATCTTCAATCGACAGCCACATCATCCCCGGCTCCTTGCGGAACCAGGTCAGTTGACGCTTGGCAAAGTGCCGGGTATCGCGCTTGAGGCGGCGAACCGCTTCCTCATAGTCGTAGTCGCCGGCGAGATAGCCGGCCATCTGCTTGTACCCCAGCCCTTTCATCGAACCCAGATCCCGCCCGTAGCCTTTGCTCATCAAGCTGCGGGTTTCCTCCACCAGGCCCTTGGCCAATTCCAGTTCGACCCGGTCATCGACACGCCGATAGAGAGAGGGCCGCTCGCGGGTGAGGCCGATGAGCAGCGGCGCGAACGGCCGGTCGGCAAAGGCATGCCGCTTGTGTTCTTCCGACAACGGACGGCCCAGCAGATGAAAGACTTCCAGGGCTCGAATGACCTTCGCGTGATCATTGGGGTGCAGCCGGCTGGCGGATTCCGGATCCACCTGAACCAGCTGCCGGTAGAGCCAGTCCGCCCCGTTCGCATCCGCGTCCCGAGCCAGTCTCCGGCGAAACTCCCAGTCGGCCGGAGGCCCTTCCCACAAGCCACGCAGCACCGTCCGCACATAGAGCCCAGTCCCGCCGACCAGAAGCGGGACTTTCCCCTCGTGATGCAGCCGGGTAATTTCAGCCACGGCGTGCCGGCGAAACTCCCCCGTATTGAACGGCTGATCGGGATCGACCAGATCGATCAACCGGTGAGGAACGCCCTGACGTTCTCCCGCAGACGGTTTATCCGTGCCGATGTCCATCCCGCGATACACCTGGCGGGAATCCGCGGTCAACACCTCCGTCCCCAGCGCCTTCGCGACAAGAACCGCAATGTGGCTTTTCCCGACCGCCGTCGGGCCGACGATGGCGACGAGCGGCTTCGCGCGAGTGATGAGTGACGAGTCATGCGTGATGGGTATCGAATGGTTGGTCATTCTCGCACCATGATCCGGCAACTCATCACTGATCACTCATAACTCATCACTGGTTGTTACGCTCTGCCGAAGATGCGGGCCAACTCGTCTTCGGGGAGGCGCAACGCCACGCGCCGTCCGTGCGGGCAGGTGGTCGGCAGGCCTTCGTCCACCCACTCTTCGATCAGCCGCTTGATTTCAGGCAGTTCCATCGCGCGGCCGGCACGCACCGCCCCGTGGCAGGCCAGGGACGCCATCACGGAGCGAAGCCGCGTCTCCAAAGGTGAGGTCTGGTTCCACTGCGACAGATCGTCCACAAGATCCAGCACCAGCGCGGCATAATCGAGCGGCTTCAGCAACGCCGGCACGGCGCGGATGACGAACGTATGCGCACCGAACGGTTCGATCGTCAGCCCGGCCTGTTCCAGCTCGGGCAGATGCCGCTGTAACAGCACGGCGTGCTGCGCAGGCACATCGATCGTTTCAGGAATCAGCAACGGCTGAGCCGGCAGCGCCTGACCGAGACGGGCCCGGCACAGCCGTTCGAACAGCACCCGCTCGTGCGCCGTGTGTTGATCGATGACGTGCAGCTCCGATCCCACCTGCGCCACAAGATAGGTCCGGCTGAGCTGTCCCAACGGGATGATGTCCCGCTCCACTCCGGCCGGATAGGCCCGGGACGATTCCTGCACCGTGCTGCCGGCCGGCAATGCGCCGCCCGTGATACCCGCCAGCATTTGCTGATCCAGTCCTGGCATTGTTCCGGAAAAAACCGGTTCGTGGCTGACAACTGACGGCTGATAGCTGGCAGCTTCAGGTTTTGCCTCCGCGCCGATGGCCGTCCGGACAGCCTGCCGCACCGCCTGGAACACCAGGTCCTGGTCGGCGAACCGCACCTCCCGCTTCGTCGGATGCACGTTGACATCCACCCGCTCGGAATCCACATCGAGAAACAGCACGAACTGCGGATGCTGCCCCTTCGCCAGATACGTTCCGTATGCGTCATAGACCGCGTGCGACACCGCGGCGTTCTTGACGGCACGCCGGTTGACGAAGAGTTCCTGTGGATTCCGGCCGGCGCGGCTGTGCATCGGCTGGATCGTCAACCCCTCCACCCGTATCCCGGCGCGCTCCCCGGACACGGCCGCCGACTGCTCCACAAATCGCATCCCATAGACCTGTAAGATTCGGTCGCGCCGCGAAGCCGCAGCCGGATAGTCCGCCACATCCTGCCCGTTGTGCGTCAGGCGAAATCGCGTGCCTGGCCAGGCCAGCGCGGCCTGCTGGACGGCCTGACAGATGTGGGAGAACTCCGTCGTCGTCGTTTTGAGAAATTTCTTGCGGGCAGGCGTGTTGAAGAACAGCTCTTCGACGTCGATCTGCGTGCCGGGCGCGGCAGCCGTTTCTTCACATTTCGTCAGCGCGCCTCCGGTGAGCAGCAACCGGGTGCCGACCGGTTCCGTCCG
>JAIBHQ010000115.1 GCA_020028595.1 Nitrospirota bacterium | reverse complement strand
GACCGTGCTCGATCCGGTTGAAGGCCCGCTCGCGTCAGGCAAGATTGGCAAAGGCCGTTTGACTGACGAGCAGACGATCCTGAAGGCTGTCGAAGCCTGCTTGCTCCCCAAACGTGACCTGGCCGGACAGCGCGTGCTGGTTTCGGCCGGACCGACGCAAGAACCGATCGACCCGGTCCGCTTTATCTCCAACCGGTCTTCCGGCAGGATGGGCTATGCGATCGCCCAGGCCGCCCGGGAGCGTGGTGCGGAGGTGCTGCTCGTCAGCGGCCCCACGGCACTGCCGGTTCCTCCAGGCGTACGGTGCATGCACGTCGAAACGGCCGAGGAGATGGCCAAAGCGCTGACGACGAACTTCCGTTGGTCCACAATTGTCGTCATGGCGGCGGCTGTGGCGGATTTTCGAGCGGATAAACCGTCCCATCAGAAAATCAAGAAGCAGGCCGGTGCGTGGAAGGCCCTGGCCTTGACTCCGACGGAAGACATTCTGCACACGCTTGCCCGACAGCGGACCAGACAAATTCTTGTCGGATTTGCGGCCGAAACCGATACCGTCCTTGCGCACGCCCGCAAAAAGCTGACCGAGAAGGACCTGGACCTGATCGTCGCCAATGATGTCACGACAAAAGACGGGGGATTCGGCTCGGATCGAAATGCCGCCACTCTCATCACGCGTGACGGTGCCGACACATCCCTGTCGCTCATGCCCAAGCGGGAACTGGCCGATCATATTCTTGATGCGCTGCAGCCCTTCATCAAACGCGCCGCATTGCCCACGCCGCATTAACCCGCATTATTCATGGCGGCTTCTACTGCAACCGCCGAGACGCCGCTACGACAAGCCTGGCCTGGCTCGGCGCGCCCAGACGGGCGGGCTCGCCGCTCGGTCGGTCAACAGCCTGTTTAAGGCTGCCTCCCTTCCTCGCGGCTCCACGCGCCCGTCTCGCAGGCGTCTCAGCGGTTTCGTCACGAACCCTCATGAATAATGCGGGTTCATCCACGCACTTCGTCGTTGCGAACGATCCCTTTGTTTGACCCGATTCTTCGAGCCTGTTACAATGACTCCGTTTTACGCATCGTTGGCATGTGACACCCCGGCGTACAGCGGTCAGCGGAGCGCGCATGAAGCATGTGCTGGTGTTGCATGGCCCGAACTTGAACCTCTTGGGGAGGCGGGAAAAAGCCGTCTATGGAACCGCTTCGCTCAAGACCATCAATGCCGACATTATGAAGTTCGCCAAGAAGGAGCGTCTGCAGGTCGAGATCAGGCAATCCAATCTCGAAGGTGAACTGGTGTCCTGGATTCAGGAAGCCAATACGAAATTCGACGGTATCGTGATCAATCCGGCCGGCTACACGCACACCAGCGTCGCGATTCGCGACGCCATCGCCGCCGTCGACATTCCGGCTGTTGAGGTCCATCTGACGAACATCTACAAGCGAGAAGAGTTCCGGCACCACTCCTATATCGCCGGAGTAGCCCTCGGTCAAATCTCGGGGTTCGGCCCGGCAGGATATGTGCTCGGACTCAGAGCCCTTACGGAGCATCTCAAATCCGCGCGCACCGTTTCAGCCCGCTGACGTGTTCGCTCAATCGACAAGGGAGGACGTGATTCGTGATTTCGACGGCAGATTTTCGCAATGGGGTGCGCCTGGAGATCGACGGGGAGCCATTCCACATCGTGGAGTTTCAACACGTGAAACCCGGCAAGGGCGGCGCCTTCGTCAGGACCAAGCTGAAGAGCTACACGTCGGGCAACGTCCTTGACCGTACGTTCCGGTCCGGGGAGCGGTTTGATGAGCCGGACTTGGAAGAGCGTGAAATGCAATTCCTGTATGCGTCCGGAGAGACCTATGCGTTCATGGACACGAAGAATTTCGAACAGTTCACCTACGAGAAAAAGCAGTTGGGCGAGAACGCGGATCTGCTTAAAGAGAACATGGTCGCCAAGATTCTGGTCTATGAGCACCGCCCCATCGACGTGGTGCTGCCCATTTTCATCGAACTCAAGGTCGTGGATGCCGAACCGGGCGTCCGCGGGGATACGGCCTCCGGAGGCACGAAGCCGGCGGTCGTTGAAACCGGCGCTATCATCAAGGTCCCCCTCTATATGGAAATAGGGGAAACGATCAAAATCGATACCCGCACGCGCGAGTACGTGGAGCGCGTCCGGTGAAGAAGCGAACAGCCAGGCAGGGATCGAGCCGGCAGAAGGCAGATCGTAGCGATTTAACTATGACTAAAAACAATCATCTCAATACTGAAGTTCATCATCTCGTTGAACTTCTAAATCGGCACGAACTGTCCGAATTGGAGATTGAGCACAAGGGACTGCGGATCCGCGTGCGGCGCGGCGGAAACGCTGACACGGTCCCTATGGGCTTGACCGAGTCAAGCCGGCAGGCCCTGAATCAGCCTGGCGCAGCGACCGTCCAAACTGTTGCACCGGACTCACTGACGACCGTGACGTCGCCGATTGTCGGAACGTTTTACCGGTCGGCGTCTCCCGATGCCGACGCCTACGTCGATGAAGGCGATTTTGTGAAAAAGGGGCAGGTACTGTGCATCGTCGAAGCGATGAAGCTCATGAATGAAATCGAATCGGAGGTGGATGGCCGGATCCACAAGATTCTGGCGGAGAGCGCGAAATCAGTCGAGTACGGGCAGCCGCTCTTCCTGATCGATCCCACAGCGACGCCCTGATCGATACCCGACCTCAAGAGGTCATCCCGTGTTTAAAAAAATTCTTATAGCTAATCGCGGCGAGATCGCACTCCGGGTCATCCGGGCCTGCAAAGAGATGGGCATCAGTACCGTTGCGGTCCATTCGGATGTCGATACGAACTCGCTCCATGTCCGCGCGGCCGACGAGCATGTCTGCATCGGACCGGCCGACAGCGCACTCAGCTACCGTAACATTCCCAATGTCCTGAGCGCAGCGGAAGTCACCGGCGCCGACGCCATTCATCCCGGGTACGGGTTCCTCGCTGAGAACGCGCACTTCGCGGAGGTGTGCGAATCGATCGGCGTGCGATTCATCGGGCCCACATCAGAACATATCGCCATGCTGGGCGACAAAGCCAAGGCCAGGGAAATCATGGCCCGCAAAGGCATTCCGCTCATGCCCGGAACGGGCGAGCTGAAAAACGAGCAGGAGGCCCTGGAGGCGGCGCGTAAGATCGGGTTTCCGGTCATCTTCAAAGCCTCGGCCGGCGGTGGCGGCCGCGGCATGCGCGTAGTGAACAAGGAAGAGGATCTCGCTCGTGCCTTTCAAACCGCCCAGGCGGAGGCTAAGGCCAATTTCAGCAATGACGCCGTCTATCTGGAGAAATTTTTCATCGAGCCGCGCCACATTGAAGTCCAGATCCTGGCCGACGAGAAAGGCCGCACGGTCTTCCTGGGAGAACGGGACTGCTCGATTCAGCGGCGGTACCAGAAACTGCTCGAGGAATCTCCTTCTCCGGTCATTGATGAGCGGCTTCGACGCGAAATGGGAAATGTGGCTGTGGAAGCCGTTCGATCGGTGCATTACCGCAATGCCGGCACGGTGGAGTTTCTGTTGGACAAAGACCACAACTTCTACTTCATGGAAGTCAACTCGCGGATACAGGTCGAGCATCCCGTCACGGAAATGATCACCGGCATCGACCTCATTAAAGAGCAGATCCGGATCGCCGCAGGGCATCCGCTGGCCTACCGACAGCAGGACATCAAATTGACCGGGCACAGCATCGAGTGTCGCATCAATGCTGAATGTCCGGAAAAGTTCACGCCGTGCCCAGGCACCGTGACGCGTTTTCATCAGCCCGGCGGCCTGGGGATTCGCGTGGATTCGGCGATCGAAAGCGGCAGTGTCGTTGTCCCGCATTACGACTCTCTGATCGCCAAGCTGATCTCTCACGGACAAAACCGCGACGAAGCCATGGCACGAATGCGACGCGCGCTGGACGAATTCGTGATCGACGGCATCAAGACCACGATTCCTTTGCACAAACGGATTTTGAACGACCCCGATTTCCAAAAAGGGCGTGTGTCCACCGGTTTTCTGGAACGGTTCACTGCCAACCCCTCGGCCTGATCCCGTGCCGCCGACTCCGCCTCCATCGCCGGCCCTTAGCGGCCTGTACGTCATCCTCGATCCCGACGCCGCGCAGGGGCGGGCGCTCGTCGACGTGCTCAAGCAAGCGACCGACGGCGGCGCACGGCTCTTTCAATACAGGGATAAAACATCCTCCATGCTGGCGGCCTACCGTCAGGCCGTTCTCTTGCGCCAGGCCGCGCGGGATGCCGGTGCGCGGTTTTTGATCAACGACCGGTGCGATTTGGCGCTGGCGGTGGATGCCGACGGAGTCCATCTCGGGCAACAGGATCTGCCGATCCAGACGGCTCGCGCCATCATGGGGGTGGG
>JAIBHQ010000114.1 GCA_020028595.1 Nitrospirota bacterium | reverse complement strand
TTTACGTCGAACCCAGGGTCAAGATTGAATTGAGCACGAGTTTTCAAAGGGACCAGAAAAGAAATCTTTAAATGCTTAAAAGAAGGGAGGTATTTTTCCATTATTTCCCCATCAACAATATCCTCGGGATCCTCTGATATCATCAAAGGAGCCTGGCCGAGCAAAACCACCGACAACGGATTTTCCCCCGTACTCAATCCCAACGCGATCCGGAGTGCCTCCACTGCGCGATGAGACTTTTGAGGATCCTCCCGAATGACAACGACCACACTGGGAGGCATGAATCCTCGGCTGCACCCAACTCAGTTAAAAGCCACAAACCGGTCACAGCCATTAATCATGTTCGACAAGACAACAAGACCGCAAAGCGTCACTCCGGGAGCAAGCTTGTCGGTTGGAACACCATGCTGCTGACATCCATAAGCACACACAAAAAATTTTGCTCCGGACCCGGATAATTCAACAAGACGACCATCATTTAAGTTCCTCACCCCTTCATCGATCAGGTACAAGTAGACGTCAACATTGGCTTTTATGGCCTCCCGGCAAAGCCGTGACGCAGTGGTGATATTGGGGTGAGAAGGGGGTGTAGAAAGAAGTACGCCAAGCTTCTTTTTTTCCATCAAAATTCACAGGGAGATAGAAAACAAATAGCTAAATAAAATCAATGACTTATAATGATTCAGGATGGTGAAGAAGAGTACCCTTTTTAAGAAGAAAAAGTCAACAGAAAAAATAGCCAGATTTTATGCTGTGTTGAGGCGGGTTCGAAGGCTGTTTGCCACGGAAGAGAGGGGAAGTTCCACTTGTTCTTTAGTCGTCATATCGCGAATGACAACCAGGTCTTTTGCCGCTTCGTCGTCTCCGATAATGACTGTCAGCGAGGCTCCGAGTCGATCCGCCTGCTTCAGATGTGACTTGAGAGAAGAAACCCGGTTGTCTGTATTGGCTTGAATCCCGATCGCCCGTAAATCATAGAGGACTCGCTGCCCGGCCGGCTGACCCTGCAATCCGAACGAAGCCACATAAACCAGTTTCGACGGGGTCTGGACCGCTGTGCTCGGCAGGGCCAACACCGTCCTCTCTAACCCGACCGCAAACCCGACCGCGGGGGTTTTCGGTCCGCCCAGGGTTTCCACCAGACCGTCGTACCGCCCTCCGGCGCCGACGGCGTTTTGTGCGCCAAGATGAGTCGTCGTGATTTCGAAGGTTGTCAGCGTGTAATAGTCCAACCCACGCACCAGACGCGGATTGAGCGTGAAGGGAATGGCGAGGGATTGTAATCCGGCGAGCACGGCATCGAAGTGCCCGCGCGCGGCCGCCGACAGGTGATCGGTCAGCTTGGGAGCATGTTCCGTCGCGGCCCGGCACTCCGGCACCTTGCAATCCAGGACGCGCAGAGGGTTCGTGGCCATGCGACGGCGGCAGTTCTGGCAGAGTTTTTCCTCGTGCTTCTTTAAAAACTCCAGCAGAACCTCCTTGTACGCCGGACGGTCGCCGGCTTCGCCCAGGCTGTTGATCTCGAGCGTCAGATCGGGGAGACCCAGCATCGAAAAAAACCGCCAGAGCAGCGAGATTACTTCAATATCCGCTGCCGGCTCCGCACAGCCGAAGGACTCCACGCCGAACTGGTGGAATTGCCGCAACCGGCCCGCCTGCGGCCGCTCGTGGCGAAACATGGGGCCGAAATAGTAGAGCTTCTGCGAGGTCGGGGAGGCGCTCAGGTTATGTTCGATGTAGGCACGGACCGCGCCGGCCGTGGCTTCAGGCCGGAGTGTGAGTGAGGAGCCGTCCCGGTCCTGGAACGTGTACATTTCCTTCTCGACGATGTCCGTGCTCGCGCCGATGCTCCGCGCGAAGAGTTCCGTCGTCTCGAAAATCGGGACGCGAATCTCCCGGAAGCCGTAGACCTCGGCCAGGCGACGGGCCGCGGTTTCAACGAGCTGCCACCGGCCGACCTCGTCCGGCAGGATGTCCTTCACGCCCTTGATGCCTCGAATCATAACCATTCCTTTGGAACGGCAGGCACGAGGCGATGGGCTATGGGGGATGCTCAGACTTCCTACCCATTGCCTATAACCTCTTGCCTATTGCCTGCGCAACGCGACTATAACGGCGGGTCTGAGGCAAGTCAACGCGACCGGAGCGGGCGTCTTGCACCATCGAAGGGGCAGAGGTATAGTGCGGCGCAGTCCGATTTTCGACAGCGAGGTGGTATGAGTTCCGATGGTCCTCAGCGTCGCGTTATCGCGGTTGCGCCCCTGCCGCCGGAGAAATCGGCCTACGCGCTGGCGCGCTATAGCCGTTCGAGGGATTCCATTGAAGACAGCCTGCGGTGGGTCCATGCCCACTCGTCGGAAAAATTCTGGGAACAATTCTACTTCGCCTATGGGCATGCCTCCATCGCAGATTTGGGCCATGTCATCATCTGTTTCGAGCATATCTCGGAACTGGCGGCGATCCGCCTGGAAGACGAGCCGCTCTGGGATGGGCAGGCCAAGTCCAGCCGGTATCAGAATTTCGGTCCCAGCGGCTGCCATGTGCCGGACGCGATCCGAGGCTCGGAAACGGAAGCGAACTATCGCGGCATCCTCAGCAGCCTCTTTTCCTGCTACTCGCTGCTGCACGATCCACTGAAGACATTCATTGCCGGAAAGAATCCACGGCCGGCCGACATGAAAGAGGCCGACTATGACCGCACGGTCGCCGCGCGTGCCTTCGATGTCACGCGGTATCTGCTCCCGCTGGCGGTGCGCACGAACGTCGGACAGGTCGTCAGCATCCGGACGCTGGAAAAGCAGATTGTCCGGCTGCTCTCGTCGCAGTTGCCCGAGCTGCGCGCAATCGGAGAAGATTTGACAGGCGCCTGCCAACGCCCGCCGATGAACATTTGGGGTGAACTGTCGGGACAGACCGGCCCGGTCGACCCGCTGGCGCCGACGCTGGCCCGCCACGCGAAAGCCAATCCGTATCAGACGGAGGTCTATACCGATCTCGCCAGGCATGCCCGTGAAGTGCTCAAGGGCACCGGGGTGGACGCGCCGGGCTCGTGGGGGAAGGAAGAGACGGTCGAGCTGATTGACGCGCACCATCCGCTTGACGAACTGGCCGCGACGCTCCTCTACCGGGTGAGCCAGGCGCCCTATCGGAAGATTCTCGCCGTCGTGCAGGAGTGGTCGGAGAAGCAGAAACAGGACACGATCGAAACCGGCCTGCGCAAGCGCGGGCCGTACGACGAGTTGATCAAGGAATTCCGCAGCGGCTACGCGTTCACGTTCGACATTCTGATGGACATCGGCGGATGGCGGGACATGCACCGGCACCGGCGCTGCCAGCAGGTGCAGCAGAATTTCACGACCGCGCACGGCTACGATATCCCGCCGGTGCTGAGCGAGGCTGGATTGGAGCGGGATTACCGGTCCGCGATGGATGCCGTGAAGTCGGACATCGAGCAGCTCCGAAAGACCAACCAGGAAGCGGCGCTCTATGCGATTCCCTTCGGCTTCAAAGTCCGCTGCCTTTTCAAAATGGATTACGCCGAGGTGGAATATCTCTCAAAGCTGCGCTCCGGCACCAAAGGCCACTGGTCCTACCGGACCGTTGCCTGGCTCATGAAGCAGAAACTCGCCGAACGCCATCCCTATCTTGCCGAGCAGATCAAAGCGACGCCCCCAAGCGAGGAAGACAGCCTGACTCGCTGACGGCCCGAGAGCAATTGAGGACATGGCCGAGCACACCGATCACATCGAAACCGCCATCGTAAGCGGGGACTGGGCGAGGGTTTTTCGGGAAGCCTCGGTCTGGTCGCAGGCCTTGGTGAGGACCGGGCGCAAGGACTCTCGCTCGGCTTTCGCGCTCAACATCGTCCATTTGATTCGCGGCGAGTTCGCGGCCGCCTGGAAAATCCACGGGCAGGCCCTTCAGGAACCCGACGACCTCGAAAAGGTCCGCGAATGGATCGACGCGCTGGCGGCGAAGCATCCGGACCAGGGTCACACGCACCTGGTCATGGGGCTGTTCCTTGCGCAGGCCGGGCAGTCCGAGCAGTCAGTCGAGCATTACAAAAAAGCCATTGCGCTCGCCCCGCAGTCGCCCCATCCGCATTTCTTCCTCGCGCAGATTCACGAGCGGGCCGGGCGGCCCGAGATGGCGATCAAGGCCTACCGCGAGGCCGTCAAGCTCGATCCGGCCTATGCGCCCGCCCGCACGAACCTGGGCGTGGCCTATCAGGAGCAGGGCAGTCTGGAGATGGCGATTCCGCAATTTCGGGAAGTGATCAAGCTGAATCCCGACGACGCCGTGGCGCATGCCAACCTCGCCTGCGCCCTGGCCGAACAGGGTAAGCAGGAGCCGGCGTTGAAGGAATATCAGGAAGCGCTTCGGCTGAATCCGAACGATGCCGAGGTCCACTTCGCGCTCG
>JAIBHQ010000009.1 GCA_020028595.1 Nitrospirota bacterium | reverse complement strand
AATTTCAGCGCACTCAAGCAATGCCTAATGTCGGTCGGCGTGGCGGAGGTTGACGGCGTGATCTTTGATCTCGGCGTGTCGTCGGCTCAACTGGACCGTCCAGAGCGGGGGCTGAGCTTTCTCTCCGACGGTCCTCTCGATATGCGCATGGATCAACGTGCGGGTCGCACTGCTGCGGACCTGGTCGCTCAGCTTCCTGAGCGCGAACTCGCCGATCTTATCTATCAATACGGCGAGGAACGTTATTCGCGCCGCATCGCCCGCGCCATTGTCGCTGCCAGAAAAGCCCACCCACTTCGCACCACCTTCGATCTCGTGTCTGTCGTTTCAGGCTCCGTTCCGGCGGCGTACCGCCACGGGCGCATTCACTGTGCGACGCGGACGTTTCAAGCGTTGCGCATCGCGGTCAATCAGGAGCTTGAGGTGATCGAGGGTGCCTTGCGCGACGCGGCCGACGTGCTGGCCCCCGGCGGACGGCTCTGCGTGATTTCCTTCCATTCCCTTGAAGACCGGATCGCCAAGCAAACGTTCCGGTCTCTGGCGCAGGGCTCCGAGGCCTGTCTCAAAATTCTGACGAAAAAGCCATACGTGCCTTCGGACGAAGAGCGCCGGGACAATCCTCGCGCGCGCAGTGCCAAATTGCGGGTCGCCGAACGGCTGCCGGAACGGAGGCCGACATGAGGCTGCTCGCCGGGCTGGGCATCATCGGGGTGCTGCTGCTGTTTGTGTGGGAGCGGGTGGACATTGTGCGGGTCGGCTACCGCGTCGAGCAGTTGAAGACTCAAAAGATCGCGCTCCAGCGCGAGCAGGATGAATTGCGCGTGAAGGTCTCGGCCTTGACGGCGCCGGACCGTATTGCAAAAGCGGCGACCGAGAAGCTGGGGATGCTACCGCCCCAGTCGGGACAGGTGGTGATGGTGAGCGCCGCCGATTCTTCACCCACCATGGGTGAACGGTCGCCGGAAGTCCACGTCGCGAAGAGCGAACGTTTTTGGAGAAAACCGTGATCGGCATGGATTTCTGTCGCGGCCGCCGGATCGTGCTCGCGGTCCTTCTGCTGGCGGGGTTTGCCGCCGTGATGGGGCGGCTTGTTCAACTTCAAGTATTGCAGGCGGCAGAGCTGTCGGTCCGGGCGGACCGGCAGCACCAGAAGGCCGTGACGGTCGAGGGGAACCGGGGCTCCATTTACGATCGCCGGGGCAAGGTGCTGGCCATGAACATGGAGGTGCCGTCAGTGTTCGGCATGCCGGCGTCGCTGGACAATCCGTCCGGCGTGGCGCGCGATCTCGCGCGTGTGCTGCACGTGCGCGCTGACGAGATCGAGAAAAAGCTCCGGCAGGAGCGAAGCTTCGTATGGATTGCCAGAAAGGTGGACCCCGAACAGGGGCGGCGCCTGGAGCGGCTGTCGCTGGATGGGATCGGCACGGTGATGGAGGGGCGGCGGTTCTATCCCAAGGGGCCGCTGCTGTCGCACGTGATGGGATTCGCCGGCATGGACGGCCAGGGCCTGGAAGGGATCGAGCGCCGCTACGATCCCTACCTGCGAGGAGAAAAGCGCCAGATCGTGCTGCAGCGTGATGCCCTGGGACGTACGGTGTTTCCCAAGGGGCTGACGGAGCAGGGGCCGTCCGCAGGACACAGCGTGACGCTGACGATCGACGAGGTGATCCAGTACATCGCGGAGAAAGAGTTGGATGATGCCGTGTCGGCGTCCCAGGCCAAAGGCGGCATCGTGATCGTGATGGAGCCCAAGACCGGCGCGGTGCTGGCGATGGCGATGGCGCCGCGGTTCGACCCGAATGCTATGCGTGGACTGTCCGCGGACCGGTGGCGCAACCGGGTTGTCACCGATGCCTATGAGCCAGGCTCGACCCTGAAAATATTTCTGGCTGCGGCCGCGCTGGAAGAACGGGCCATGAAGCCGAACAGCACGATCTATGCGGAAAACGGGAAGATGACGATTGCCGGCACGGTGATTCACGATCACGAGAAAGCCAAGTGGATCACCTTTACGCAGGCCATTCAGCGATCCAGCAATGTGGCGGCCGCAAAAACCGCCATGGTGCTGGGGGAGGACCGCCTGTTTCGCTATCTGAAGGCCTTTGGATTCGGAGAACGGACTGAAATCGATCTGCCGGGAGAGGCCACCGGCCTGGTCAAGGAACCGCGCGAGTGGGGCAGGCGGACGCTGGCCTCCATTGCGATGGGGCAGGAAATCGGCGTGACGGCGCTTCAGCTGGCGACGGCCGTCTCGGCCGTGGCGAACGGCGGGTGGCTGATGCGGCCCTATGTCGTCTCGGACGTCCGCGATGGCCACGGGCAGGTGGTCGCGCAAGTCACGCCGCAGGTCCGCCGCCGTCCCATTACGGCGGAAACGGCCCAGACGCTCAACACAATATTGGAAGGCGTCGTGACGGCTGGCACCGGCTCGAAAGCGGCCGTCGCCGGCTATCGTGTGGCGGGCAAGACGGGAACGGCGCAGAAGATCGATCCGGCCACCGGCGCCTATTCATCGGCCTTGTCCGTGGCGTCTTTCGCGGGCTACGTCCCGGCCGAGGATCCGCGCCTGACGATCATCGCGATCATTGACGAGCCTCAGGGAGAGGCTTGGGGCGGCACGGTGGCGGCGCCGGTCTTCCGGCGGGTGGCGGAACAGGCGCTCACGTATCTCGGCGTGTCTTCCCAGGAACCGATGAAGCTGGCCCTGGCGGCCCACACCGGAATCGGGGCGGGAATCGGGCCAGAAATCAGGCCAGAAATCAGGCCAGAAATCAGGATGGTGCCATGACCTTTGCCGAACTGGTTGAGCCGTTGCAAGCGTCGGAACGGCAGGGAAATCTCGACGTGGCCGTGATTTCGTTGACGGACGACTCGCGCGCGGTCAAACCGGGCAGCGTGTTTGTGGCGGTCAGAGGAGAACGCGTGGACGGGCATGCCTTCGTCGGCAAGGCGGTAGAGGCCGGTGCGGCGGCGCTGGTTTTACAAAAGGGGCTGAACGTGACTGCGGCGTCCTCGATACCGGTTGTGCGAGTGGACGATTCCCGTCGGGCGCTGGGTGTACTGGCCGGACGGTTTTATCGCGAGCCGGCGTCCCGGCTGTGCATGGTCGGCGTGACCGGCACGAACGGCAAGACGACCGTGACCTATCTCTGCAAGGGCGTTCTGGAAACCGCAGGCCGTCGCGTCGGATTGATCGGCACCGTGGCCTATCAGATTGGCGACGAGCGATTGCCGGCGGCCCATACGACCCCCGGCGCCGTGGAACTGCAGGCGCTGCTGGCGCGGATGGTGGGTGCAGGGATGAATGCGGCGGTCATGGAAGTCTCGTCCCACGCGCTGGCGATGGATCGCACCACCGGCTGCGAGTTCGACGTGGCGATCTTCACCAACTTGACGCAGGACCATCTCGATTTCCACCGCGACATGGACGGGTATTTTCAGGCAAAGCTCCGCCTGTTCGCCGATCTGGACCCGGCCGGCAGGAAGCTCCGGCCCAAGCGCGCGATCGTCAATATCGACGATGCCCGCGGCGCTCGCGTGTGCGGGGCCAGCCGCGTGCCCGTGTGGACCTATGCGATCCAGAAACCGGCTGATATCCGGGCAGAAGACGTCCGGCTGGCGCTCAGCGGCACCCGCTTCACTGCCGCCACGCCGCACGGGCGATTTCCGGTCGAGAGCCGGCTGGTCGGCGAGCACAACGTCTACAACATCCTCGCGGCCATCGGCGTGGGACTGCATGAAGGATTATCGCCGGAAATCATCCAGCGTGGAATTGCCTCGGTCGTGAACGTGCCGGGCCGGTTCGAGCGGGTGGAGGCCGGGCAGGATTTCACGGTCGTGGTGGATTACGCCCATACGGACGATGCGCTGCTGCGCCTCCTGACCGCCGCCCAGGCGCTGAAAACGGGGCGGGTCATCACGGTATTCGGATGCGGGGGCGATCGCGATCGGGGCAAGCGGCCCAAGATGGGGCGCGTGGCGGCGCGGCTCAGCGATGTGGTCTTTCTGACGTCCGACAATCCGCGCAGTGAAGATCCGGCGGCGATTTTGCGCGAGATCGAGGTCGGGGTGCGCGAGGCGCTCGCCGACAGACGGATTCGCTACGAGGTGATCGCCGATCGCCGCGCGGCGATTGAAGCGGCCGTGCGCGAGGCCAAGTCCGGCGACACGGTGCTGATTGCGGGCAAGGGCCACGAGGACTACCAGATCGTCGGGGCTGCGCGCCATCATTTCGACGACCGCGAGGTGGCGCGGGCGGCGCTGGCAACGCGGCGGGCATGATGCAAGTGGCCCTGTGCGCGCAGCCGATTCCGATCGGTGTATTGGGGAAGTATACGATGCCGCTCTTTATCGTTGACGAAGTTCGGGAAATCACCAGCGCCCGTCTGTTGACGGACTGGGAGGCGCGTGCCGCCAAGCAGGGCATCCGGCGGCTGTGCACCGATTCCCGGGACATCGGAGACGGCGATCTTTTTGTCGCGATCAAAGGCGAGCGGATGGATGGACACGACTTCGTGCCTGCCGCGCTGAAGAAAGGCGCGGTCGGCGCACTGGTGCAGGATGGGTACCGCCTGTCTGCGTCCATCCAGCAACGGGGGGGCCGAAAGCCGGTCGTACTCAGCGTACCGGATACGCTCCGGGCCTATCAACAACTGGCAACCTACCACCGCAACCGGTTCCAGATTCCGGTCGTGGCCGTGACCGGCAGCAACGGCAAGACCACGACGAAGGAGATGGTGGCCGATGTGCTGGCGCAGCGATGGCCGGTGCTGCGGACCGAGGGAAACTTGAACAACCGCATCGGCGTGCCGCAAACGCTGTTCAGGCTGGCGCCGCGCCACAAGGCGGCGGTGATCGAGATGGGCGTGGACCAGACGGGCCAGACGGCGCGGCTCTGCGAGATCGCCCGTCCGACGATCGGCCTGATTACAAATATCGGACCGGATCATCTGGAGTTTTTCGGCACCATGGATGTGTCCGCGCAGGCGAAGGGGGAGTTGCTGGAGTGTCTGCCTCCCGAGGGACACGCGGTGCTCAATGCGGACGATTCCTATTTCGGCTATCTCGCCGCGCGCGCCCGCTGCGAGGTGCTGTCGTTCGGGCTGTCGTCGAAAGCGCAGGTCCGGGCGGACCAGCTCACAATGGGATCCCGGCAGGGAACGCAGTTTCATCTGCGGCTTCCCGGGCGCGCCAAGCCGCAGCCCGTCGCCATACGGGTGCACGGCGTGCACAACGTCCTGAACGCGCTGGCGGCGGCGGCGGTCGGGCATGTCATGGGATTGAGTCCGGCGACGATTGCCGAGGGCCTGGCGCGATTCAGGCCGGCGGCCATGCGGTCGCAGGTGCTGACGGTGGGCGGGATTCGGATCATCAACGATTGCTATAACGCGAATCCGGCGTCGATGAAAGCGGCGATCGATCTGCTGCTGGCGCTCGGCGCCGGCGCGCGTTCCGTGGCTGTTCTGGGAGACATGCTCGAATTGGGCCCGTCCGCCCCCGCCCTGCACCGCGAAGTCGGCGCCTATCTCGCCGAACGGGGCGTGACGCATCTCATTGCCTGCGGCGCCCTGGGCAAGCATGTGGCGGAGGGCGCGCGCAGCGCCGGCATGGCGCCGGAGCGTGTCGTGCACGAACCCGACGCCGCCCGCGCGGGAGCGGCGTTGCAGGCGCTCGCGCAGGAGGGCGATGTGGTGCTGGTGAAGGCATCGCGTGGCATGAAGATGGAGCAGGCCGTGGACATGCTGGCGGGCGCATCCGGCGAAACGGCAACGGGCAAACAGGCCCAGGGACACTGACATGCTGTATCTCCTGCTCTATCCGTTGCACACCGAGTTCGCCGCGCTGAACGTGTTTCGGTATCTCAGTTTTCGCCTGATTTATGCCGCGATCACGGCGTTTCTCATCGCCTTCGTGCTGGCGCCGCCGGTGATCCGACGGTTGCAGGCCATCAAGGTGGGCCAGCACATCCGGGAAGACGGCCCCAGCAGCCATCTCAGCAAGGAGGGGACGCCCACCATGGGCGGCATTCTCATTCTCTTTGCCGTGATACTGGCCACCGTGCTGTGGGCGGATATCACCAACCCGTACGTGTGGCTGGCGTTGGGGGCGACGCTCGGATACGGGATGATCGGCTTTGCCGACGATTATCGAAAATTTACCGGCAGCAAATCCAAGGGATTGACCGCCGGGCAGAAAATTGTGGCGCAGGGCCTACTGGCGCTGGCGATCGGCCTGTTCTTTTACTATCTGCCGGGCTACTCCACGAAGCTGAATGTGCCTTTTTTCAAAAACTTCACGCCGGACCTCGGCCTGTTCTACATCCCCTTTGCCGTGCTGGTCATCGTCGGCAGCTCGAACGCGGTCAATCTCACGGACGGCCTCGATGGCCTGGCGGTCGGTCCCGTCATGATCGCCGCGCTGGCCTATACGATCGTGGCCTACGTGGTCGGCAACAAGATCATGTCCGACTATCTGCTGATTCCACATATCGACGGCGCGGGCGAACTGGCGGTTTTCACGGCCGCGATTTTCGGCGCGAGCCTGGGCTTTCTCTGGTTCAACACCTATCCGGCCACGGTCTTCATGGGCGATGTGGGGTCGCTGCCGTTGGGGGCCGCGCTGGGAACGGTCGCGGTCGTCAGCAAGCATGAATTGCTGCTGCTGCTCGTCGGCGGCGTGTTCGTCATCGAGGCGATCTCGGTCATCTTCCAGGTGGCGTCCTTCAAGTCGCGCGGCAAGCGGATTTTCCTGATGGCACCGATCCACCATCATTTTGAAATGAAAGGCTGGGAAGAGCCGAAGGTGGTCGTGCGTCTCTGGATCATCGCGATTCTGCTGGCGCTGTTGAGTCTCAGCACGCTCAAGCTCAGGTAATGGCACTCCATGGGCAATTATGGCGATCGAATCGGTCGAGGGCTTAGCAGGCAGGCGGGTCACGGTCCTTGGGATGGCCCGGAGCGGCGAGTCGGCGGCGCGGCTGCTGCAGGCGGCCGGGGCGCGGGTCACGATAGCCGATGCGAAAGACGAGGCACAGCTTGCGGATGTGCTGGCGCGGCTGGACCGCACCAGGCTCACCGTCCGCGTCGGAGCCGATTATGGATCTTCGCTGCAGGAGACTGATCTTGTCGTGATCAGCCCGGGCGTCCCGACGCGGTTGCCGATGCTCGAGGCGTCCCGCGGGCGCGGTGTGCCGGTGATCGGCGAACTGGAGCTGGCATCCTGGTTTCTGCGGGCGCCGGTCATCGCGATCACGGGCACGAACGGCAAAAGCACGACCGTCACGTTGATCGGGGAGATGTTGAAGCGCAGCGAGAAGCGGGCGTTCGTCGGAGGCAATCTGGGCACGCCGCTCAGCGAGGCGGCGCTCGCGACGCACCGGGCCGGCGGCGCCTCGCCGTACGAGTACATCGTGGCCGAGGTGTCGAGTTTTCAGCTGGAAACGATCGGGCGGTTTCATCCCTGGTTCGCGGCGGTCTTGAACATCACGACGGATCACATGGATCGCTACGATTCGCCGGCGGGTTATGCCGCGGCCAAGGCCCGGATCTTTGAAAATCAGTCGGAGGGCGATATCGCGTTGCTGAATCTGGACGATGAGCGGGTGGCCGCGATGCGGCCGTCGATTCGAGCCCGTGTCATGGGATTTTCCCGCTCGGAATCGGCCGGTCGGGGCGTCGGGGAGGGCATCGCCTGGGATGGCGAACGGGTGACCGCGACCTTCACGGGGCGTACCGAAGCGGTCTGCCGGCGCGAGGAGATTCGTCTCCCCGGCTCGCACAATCTGGCCAATGCAATGGCGGCGACGGCGGTCGGTCTCTCATGCCGCTGTCCGATGGCCACCGTGCGCGAGACGCTGCACGACTTTCCGGGGATCGAGCACGCGCTGGAAGCCGTGCGTGAGCGTCGTGGCGTACGGTTCGTCAACGATTCGAAGGGGACCAACGTGGATGCCGTGCTCAAGGCGCTCGAAAGCTTCGATGAACCGATCGTGCTGATTGCCGGCGGGCGCGACAAGGGCGGTGATTTCGAGCGGTTGCGTGACGCTGTCCGCCGGCGCGTGACGCACCTGATTTTAATCGGTGAAGCGGCGCCGAGACTGCACGAGGTGTTGCACGAGTGCCGGCACATCAGCCGCGCGCCGTCGCTTCGGGCGGCCGTGGAGGAAGCGGCCGGGGTGGCGGCGGCAGGCTCGGTGGTCCTGCTCTCGCCGGCCTGCGCGAGTTTCGACATGTTTGCGGATTACCAGGACCGGGGCCGGCAGTTCAAGCAGTTCGTGAACGAACTGCCGTAACGAGTAACGAGTGATGGGTGATGAGTTTGAGCAGGCAGAGCGGCGCAACTTATCACGCATTACTCATCACGGATTACTGAATTATGGCGCACAGAGTGCTCGATACGGGAACGTTGTCGCTGCCGTGGTCGTCCACCGGCGAGCGTCCGCGCAAGCAGGCGTCGGTCGACGGCGGCGTGCTGGCGGTGACGGTGGTTCTCGCCTTGATCGGGCTGGTGATGGTGTTCAGCGCCAGCGCCGTGGTGGCCGGGAATCGCTTTCAGGATTCGATCTATTTTCTCAAGCGCCATCTGGCGTGGCTGGCGTTCGGATTTCTGCTGCTCCAGCTGGCGTCGCGGATGGATTACATGGTGTGGCGCCGGCTGGCTCTGCCGGCGCTGGGACTTACGGCGGTGCTGCTGGTTCTGGTGCTGGTGCCCTCCATCGGCGCGATGGCCAAGGGAGCCCGCCGCTGGATCAGGATGGGTCCAATCTCGGTGCAACCGGCCGAGATGGTCAAGCTCGCGGTCGTGCTGTATCTGGCGTGCTATCTCACCAAACGGGAGGGCCGATTGACCGGCTTCGTGTCCGGATTTCTTCCGCCGTTGGCCGTCGTCGGTCTGCTGGCTGTGTTGCTGCTGCTGGAGCCCGATCTCGGCACGGTGGTGGTGGTCGGCCTGGTGACCTATGCGATGCTCTTTTTAGGGGGCGCGCGGCTGAGCCATCTCTTGAGTGTGGTGCCGGTCGCGCTGGCCGGCGTGGTCCTGCTGGTCTGGCGATCGCCGTATCGGTTGCAGCGCCTGATGACCTTTTTCGATCCGGGGAAGGATCCCACGGGAGCGGGATTTCAAGTGAACCAGTCGTTCCTGGCGTTCGGCAGCGGAGGGGCGTTCGGAGTCGGACTGGGAGAAGGCCAGCAGAAACTGTTTTTTCTTCCCGAAGCCCATACCGATTTCGTGCTCGCGCTGGTCGGCGAAGAATTGGGACTGGCCGGAACGACCGCGATCATGACGTTGTTCGGCTTGCTGGTGCTCAAGGGGTTTCAGATTGCGGGACGCGCGCGGGAGCCGTTTGGGCGGCACCTCGCGCTCGGCATCACGCTGCTCATCGGATTTCAGGCGTTGATCAATGCGGGGGTGGCCACCGGACTGCTGCCCACCAAGGGACTGACGTTGCCGTTGGTCAGTTACGGAGGATCCTCGCTGCTCGTGTCCTTGTTGGCGATCGGTATCTTATTGAACATTTCTCGTGACCGGCAGGGCGGGAGGCAGGCGGGCGTGTATGGGCATGGACGGAGTGGATGACGACCATCGTGTTTGCAGCGGGCGGCACCGGCGGCCACCTGTATCCGGCCGTGGCGCTCGCGCGGGAATTTGTTCGGCAGGATCCGGCGACCCGGGTGCTCTTTGTCGGCACGGCGCGCGGGATCGAATCGAAGGTATTGGCGCACGAGGGCTTCGAACTGGCCATGATCGCAGCGCAGCCGGTGATGGGGCGCGGTTTGCTGCAGGCGGCGGGCGCGTTGCTCTCGCTGCCGTGGGGACTTCGGCAGTCCCTGGTGCTGTTGCGGCAGAGACGCGTCTCGCTTGTGCTGGGCGTCGGCGGCTACACCAGCCCGCCGGTTTTGCTGGCGGCGAGGCTGCTCGGTCTGCCGCGGGCGATTTTGGAGCCGAATGCCTATCCGGGTATGGCCAACAAGGTGCTGGGGCCGATTGCCGACGCGGTGTTCGTCACGTTTCGCGACGCCGCAAAATATTTTCCTGCGGCCAAGGTGCGGGTCACCGGCATGCCGGTCAGGCGGGCGTTCTTCGAAGACGCACGTCCCGAAGCCTCGGGCCCTGCGTCTCGGGCCTCGCGCCCGCAGGGTCAACGGACCCTGCTGGTCTTCGGCGGCAGCCAGGGCGCGCGGGCGATCAATGACGCGATGATCGGCGCCTTGCCGCAGTGGGCGGCGATGCGCGGGCAGTTGGCGATCGTGCATCAAACGGGCGAGGCGGACCATGCGAGGGTACAGGCGGCGTATCACGAGGCAGGCGTGCAGGCCGAAGTGGTGCCGTTTCTGTTCGAGATGCCGAAGACGCTGTGCTCCGCGGACCTGGTCGTGTCGCGCGCCGGAGCGATGACGCTGGCGGAGCTGGCCGTGTGCGGCAAGCCGGCGATTGTGATCCCGCTGCCGCACGCGATCTATCAGCACCAGGCGCACAACGCGCGGGTGCTGGCGGACGCCGGCGGGGCGGTGGTGCTGCCGCAGCAAGAACTGACGGGGGAGCGGCTGGCGCGTGAAGTTGCCGCGCTGCTGCGCAATCCGGAGCGGTTGCGTGTCATGGGGGAGCGGAGCCTGGAATTGGCGAAGCCCGATGCCGCGCAGGTCATTGTGCGGGAATGTCTCAAACTCGTGAAGCGTGAAGCGTGATGCGTGATGAGAAGGAAAGGTGTGATCGGGCCCGTTGCTGTCTCTCATCACCCATTACGGATCACGCATAACGGATTACGATGTTTAGAAAGATTCAACAGATTCATCTGGTCGGCATCGGCGGCTCCGGCATGAGCGGGATCGCCGAGGTGCTGCTCACGCTTGGATATAAAGTGTCGGGCTCCGATTTGCAGGAGTCCGACACGATCCGCCGGCTGCGCGAATTGGGGGGCAACATTTTCATCGGACATCAGGCGTCGAACGTCGGCGAGGCGCAGGTGGTCGTTATTTCCTCCGCCGTGCAGCCGACGAATCCCGAGGTGGTGGCCGCCCGGGCCAAGGTGATTCCGGTGATACCACGGGCGGAGATGCTGGCCGAATTGATGCGGTTGAAGTACGGCGTGGCGATCGCCGGGGCGCACGGGAAGACGACGACCACGACGATGGTCGCGACGGTGCTGGCGCAGGCCGGGCTGGATCCCACGATGGTGATCGGCGGGCGGGTCAACGCGTTGGGGAGCCATGCGCGCCTGGGGCGGAGCGATCTGCTGGTCGCCGAAGCCGACGAGAGCGACGGGTCGTTCCTGAAACTCGCGCCGACGATCGTGGCGGTCACGAACCTCGACCAGGAGCATCTGGATCACTACGGCACGATGGAGCGGTTGGAGCAGAGCTTCCTCGAGTTCATCAACCGCGTGCCGTTCTACGGCCTGGCGGTGCTGTGCGCGGACGATGAGCATCTCCGGAAACTGCTGCCCCACGTCGTCAGGCGCTATCAGACCTACGGCCTGCGCGAAGACGGCGGCATCACACCGGACTTTCGCGCGACCGACATCACGATGAAACAATGGGAGACGGAGTTTCGCGCCTCGTTCCAGGGCAGGAGCCTCGGGCCGTTCCGCCTGCCGGCGCCGGGAATCCACAACGTCTCGAACGCGCTGGCCGCGATTGCGGTGGGGATGGAGCTGGACGTGCCGGTCGATCTGATCCGAAAGGGCCTGGCGACCTTCGCCGGCGTGGAGCGGCGGTTCCACCTGCGCGGCGAAAAGAACGGCATCATGGTCGTGGACGACTACGGCCACCATCCGACCGAGGTTCGCGCCACGCTGGCCGCCGCCAAGCAGGGATGGAGCCGGCGCCTGGTGGTGCTCTTCCAGCCGCATCGCTATACGCGGACGCGGGACCTGGCCGCCGAGTTCGCGCACGCGTTCGATCAGGCCGATGCGCTGTTCATGACGGAGATTTACGCGGCCGGCGAGCCGCCGATTCCGGGCGTGTCCGGGCAGCACCTCGCCGAGTCCGTGCGCGCGGCGGGACATCCGTCGGTCACGTGGGTCGAGCGGCGGGACGGGCTGGCGGACCAAGTCCGTCCGACGTTGCAGCCGGGCGATCTGGTGATCACGCTCGGCGCCGGC
>JAIBHQ010000113.1 GCA_020028595.1 Nitrospirota bacterium | reverse complement strand
TCGCGCCGGCCAATTATATGAATCAGCCGGTCACGGTTCTGGAGCAGGTGCTGACCGGGCCCTACGCCGACGGGCTCGGCAATATCAAAAAAGTGCCGGACCGGATCGATTTCGATCCCTATCCCTGGCACTCGATGGCGGTCTGGATCCTGACGCAGATGAAACGCTGGGGTCACATCAAGGGAGACGTGAACTATAAGGCAGTGTCGGAACAAGTCTTCCTGGCGGCGGAATGCGATCGGGTTGCCAAGGAATTGGGATACTCGACTCATCAGGCAACGAAGACGAAGCATGTCCTGATGGGCAAGGAATTCAATCCGGATCAGCCCGAAGCGTACGTGAAGAGCTTCAAGATTCACAGCATGGTGTGAACGAGAGAACGGGGAGCGATGGGCACGCAAGGCAAACCCTGGTTGATTTCGGTGTTCCTGCTGGCGATCTTCTTGATCGGCTGGCATCTGTTCACGCTGCGCGCGTCATTCGACCCGAAAGGGCTGTCAGAGCAACAGTTGCAGTTATTGGAGTTTAACGGCGACGTCATCAAGACCGCAGATGGGCGGTACGAGTGGAATCCCGAAAAAGAGAAGGTGAAAGGCGTGCCGGGCCCGCTGGCGGTGTTCGAGAAGGCGAGAGAGGAACTGGGAGAAGCCTTCGTCAAGAAGGGGACGAACGATCACGGGATCGCCTATCTGGTGCTCTATACGGTCTCCCGGTTCGCCGCCGGGTTCCTAGCGGCATCCGTGGTGGCGGTGGCGCTGGGCGTCCTGTTGGGGCTGAACAAGGTGCTGTTCCGGGCCGTCAATCCCTATATTCAGATCTTGAAGCCGATTTCTCCGCTCGCGTGGATGCCGCTGCTGCTGTACACGGTCAAGGACCCGAAATGGACGGCCGTGTTGGTGGTCTTCATGGCGTCCTTGTGGCCGACCTTGGCCACCACCGCGTTCGGCGTGAGCTCTCTGCGCAAGGAATATCTGCAGGTCGCGGCCATTCTCCAGTTGTCGTGGTGGAAGCGACTGTTCACCGTCATCCTGCCGGGCGCGGCGCCGACCATCGTCAATGGCTTGCGGATATCGTTCGGCAGTGCCCTTGTCGCGGTTGTCCCGGCCGAGATGCTGCTGGGCGAACTGGGCGTCGGCTATCTGAGCTGGATCGAGTGGAACAATCTGGATATTTCCGGAGTCATTTTCGCCATCCTGGTCGTCGGAGTCGTGGGCGTGATTCTGGATTCGGGATTCAACAAGCTCGCAGGGTTTGTCACCTATCAGGAATAAGACATGGCCTTTCTGCAGATTGACCACATGACAAAATTCTTTCCCAGCCATTCGGGCGGGGGCCCTGTCTGCATCTTCAAGGACGTAACGATCAAAATCGAGAAGGGCGAGTTCGTCACCACCATCGGCCATTCCGGCTGCGGCAAGAGCACGCTCCTCAACATCATCGCCGGGCTCGAATTAGCCACGGAGGGCGGCGTGATTTTGAACGGCCGCGAAGCCGCCGGGCCTGGACTGGACCGAATGGTGGTCTTTCAGAGTTTCGCCTTGATGCCGTGGATGACCGTCTTTGACAACATCGCGCTGGCGGTTCGGTCGGCCTATCCAGACTGGACCAAGGAACAGGTGACGGCCCACGTGCACAAATACATCGCGCTGGTCGGCCTCAAAGGTGCTGAGACCAAGCGGCCGATGGCGCTGTCAGGCGGCATGAAACAACGGGTCGGATTGGCCAGGGCCTTCGCGATCGAGCCGAAAGTGTTGCTGTTGGATGAGCCGTTCGCGCAGATTGACGCGCTGACCCGTGGGGTGATCCAAGAGGAGCTGATCCAGATGTGGAACACGTCCCGTAACACGGTCTTCATGGTCACGCACGACGTGGACGAGGCGATTTTGTTGTCCGATAGAATTCTGCTCATGACCAATGGGCCGGGAGCGCAGATCGCCGAAAACGTCATCGTGACGATTCCGCGGCCCCGAGCTCGCGTCACGATCATCGAGCATCCTCATTATTACAAGATTCGCAACCACATCATTCATTTCCTTGTTGAGCATGCCAAGCATGAAGAGGAAGGGGCGGAAGTTTCCAATAATGGTTCCAAGAAGAAAGAACCGCTGGTTGTGAGTTTCGAGCAAGAATCGCTGGCACGGCAATAACCAGAGCCTTGCGGAGGGGCTCATTCACTCATAAGGAGGAGACGATGGAAGGAAAAAAGGCAAAGGATGTCATTAAGAGCAAGCGATTGGAAAAGAAAGTCACGATCGCCGAGGTCGCCAAGGCGGTCGGCAAGAATCCGACCTTTGTCTCGGCCGCGCTGCACGGCAACCATCGCTTAACGCCCGAGGAGGCTACAAAAGTCGGCAAGCTGCTCGATCTGGACAATGAAACGACCGAATCGCTGAGCAAGTTCCCCGTGCGGACGGATTTTCCCAACACGACGGATCCGTTCAAATACCGGTTGTTGGAGATCATCGGTGTCTATGGCGATCCGTTGCGCGACATGGCCAACGAGATGTTCGGCGACGGCATCATGAGCGCGATCGATTTCACGCTCGACATGGAAAAGGTCACCGGCAGCCAGGGCGAAGCGCGCTGCAAGATCACGTTGAACGGGAAATGGCTGGAGTACAAAACCTTCTAGTAATAGACGCGTGGTAATCGGAAAAGCGCCACAAACCACGGCGCGGCGCTCCTGTCTTTCGGAGGCACGATGAACCCTGTGATTCCTCAGATTGATCCGGCCGACACTGCCTGGGTACTGATTGCATCAGCTCTGGTGCTGGCGATGATCGTGCCGGGGCTAGCCCTGTTCTATGGCGGGCTGGTCCGCAGCAAGAACGTGCTCGGCACCATCATGCACAGTTTTGTCATCCTGTGCGTGGTGAGCCTGCTCTGGATTCTGTTTGGCTACAGCCTCGCGTTCGGGCCGGACAAGTGGGGCATCATCGGAGGGCTCGAATGGGCCGGCCTGCGTGAGGTGGGCCTGACTCCCCATCCGAGTTACGGCCCGACGATCCCTCATCAGGCGTTCATGGTTTTTCAGATGATGTTCGCGGCGATCACGCCGGCCCTGATCACCGGCGCCTTTGCCGAGCGGATGAAGTTCAGCGCCCTGCTCTTGTTTTCGGTCCTCTGGTCGGTCGTCATCTACTGCCCGGTCGCCCACTGGCTCTGGGGCGGGGGATGGCTGGGCAAACTGGGCGCGCTGGATTTTGCCGGCGGAGCGGTCGTGCACATCAGTTCCGGGATCAGCGCCCTGGTCTGTGCCTATGTGCTCGGCAAGCGCCAGGGGTACGGCACCGAATACATGGCGCCCCACAATCTGCCGATGGTGTTGCTGGGGACGGGCTTGGTGTGGGTGGGGTGGTTCGGGTTCAATGCGGGCAGCGCGTTGGGGGCCAACGCCATCGCGGTGACGGCCTTTCTCTCCACGCATACGGCCGCTGTGACGGCGGCCTTGGCGTGGATGGCGATCGAATGGGTGCACCGCGGGACGCCGACGGTGCTCGGTATTGCCAGCGGAGCTGTGGCCGGGCTGGCGACCGTCACGCCGGGGGCCGGCTATGTCGGGCCTTTTTCCGCGATGGTGATCGGGCTGGCGGCCGGCGGGCTGTCCTACGCGGCGATCATGAAAAAGGGAGCGTTCGGCTATGACGATTCACTGGACGTCGTCGGCATCCACGGTGTGGGGGGTGTATTCGGGGTCCTGGCGACGGGCGTACTGGCCTCTAAAGCGGTCAACCCAGGCGGAGCCGACGGCTTGCTGCACGGCAATGCCGAGTTCTTCGGCGTGCAGATGCTGGCTACGCTGGCGGTGGCGCTGTTTGCCGGCCTTGGAACCTATCTCATCCTGAAGCTCGTGAATCGCCTCGTCGGGTTGCGGATTTCTCCGGAGGAAGAACGGATGGGCCTGGATCTCAGCCAACACAACGAAAGAGCCTACTCGTGAACGGAGCGACCTGATGCTTCGGTCCGATCAAACACTGTGGCTGCTGGTGTCCACCGCGCTGGTGATGTTGACGCTGCCAGGCGTGGCGCTGTTTTACGGCGGGATGGTGCGGAAGAAAAACGTGCTCAACACCATGGGCATGCCGATGTTGGCGCTCGTCCTGGTTTCGTTGCAGTGGCTGTGTTTCGGGGATGCGCTGGCGTTCGGTCGGAGTCCGGGGAGCCCGGCGCCCCAACTGGCCTATCAGACGATGACCGCTGCGCTCGCGCTGGCATTGGTGACGGGGGCGCTGGCCGAACGCATGAAGGTGCTGTTCTTCCTCGTCTTCGGGCTCCTGTGGGTCACGCTGGTCTATGGTCCGATTGCGCGCTGGCTGTGGGGCGGCGGGTGGCTCGCGAATCTCGGCGCGCTCGATTTTGCCGGCGGCGCGGTGGTCCACGTGAGCGCGGGAGTCACCGCGCTGGTGGCGGCGGTCATGATCGGGCCGCGCAAAGGGT
>JAIBHQ010000112.1 GCA_020028595.1 Nitrospirota bacterium | reverse complement strand
ACCATGGAAACCGTGCGCCGGCTGCTTCCCGATCGCCGGGTATCGTCTCATAAGGGCACCTACGGCCATGCCGGCATCATCGCGGGGTCGGTCGGCAAGACCGGCGCGGCGGCCCTGGCCGCCAGGGCCGCGCTACGGGTCGGCGCCGGCCTCGTCACGGTCGCCACGCCGGCAAGCGTGAACGACACGCTGGAGGCGAAACTGCTGGAAGCCATGACCGTGCCCATGCCTGAAACAAAAGCGCGGACGCTCGCGCGGGCCGGCCTCGAGGACATCCTGTCATTCATCCATGCACGGACGGCGGTGGCGATCGGGCCGGGCCTCACCACGCATCCGGAAACCGTCGAATTGATCCATGCGCTCCTGCCCAGATTGGAAAAACCCTCCGTGCTGGACGCCGACGCCCTGAATGCGCTCGCCGGACAGACCTCGTTGCTGGGCGAGTGCAAGATTCCGCCGATCCTCACGCCGCACCCGGGAGAAATGGCCCGGCTGGTGGGCGGTGCCTCGACCCGCTCGATCAACGACGATCGCATCGGCGCCGCCGTGACGTTCGCGCAGGCGCGGCGGGTCATGCTCGTCTTGAAAGGAGCCCGCACCGTCGTCGCGCACCCCGACGGACGCGCGGCCATCTGCCCGACCGGCAATCCCGGTCTGGCGACCGCCGGCACCGGCGACGTGCTGACCGGCATGATCGTCGGATTGCTGGCGCAGGGACTCGACCCGTGGGACGCGGCCTGCGCCGGCACGTATCTGCACGGGCTGGCCGGAGACCTGGCGGCTGCCAGACTGGGATCTGCCGGGATGATCGCCGGCGATGTGATCGAGCAGATTCCCTTCGCCCTGACCGGGACCCTTCATGGCACAGGCGACTAAGGGACGCGCGCCGGGCAGAGCGGGACGAAAGCCACATCGGCATCTGCCCGGCACGTGGCACTGTCTGTCGAAGTCCGTTGCAGAAACCGATCGTCTCGGCCGCCGCATCGGCCGAGCGCTGCAGGGAGGCGAGATCGTGGCGCTCTACGGCGAACTGGGTTCCGGGAAAACGGCGCTGGTGCGCGGCATGGCCGCGGGACTCGGCGCGCCTCCTGAAGCCGTGAGCAGCCCGACGTTCGTCTTCATCCACGAGTATCATGGCCGCATGCGGCTCGCCCACGCGGACCTCTACCGGCTTCAATCCTACACGGAGCTGCCGCACATCGGGCTATCGGATTATGATGACGGACGGACGGTGACTGCGATCGAATGGGCGGAGAAAGCGGGTCATGACCTGCCTGCCGATCGTCTGGAGATTCATCTTCAGCACCGGAGTCCCGGCATCCGCGAGATCACGTTTGTCCCGCGGGGGGCACGGGCGCGCCGCCTGCTGGCACGCCTGCGGGCGGGGCAACTCTCGAGCCGCCGGACGGCCGGACAAAGGAGACGAACCCGATGAAGGTTCTCTGGGCGCCCTGGCGCATGGCCTACATTAAGAACGCGCGCAAGCCCGCCAAATGCATCTTCTGCGTCAAGCCCAGGGAACGGCGCGATGCCCGGAACCTCCTGTTGCACCGGGGACGCCACGGGCTCGTGATGATGAATCTGTTCCCCTACAACAGCGGCCACCTGCTGGTGGCGCCCTATGCGCACGTCAGGAGCCTGGAGCAGTTGCCCGATGAAGTCTCGCTCGACCTGCTGGCGCTCACGAATCTCTCGCTGAAAGTCCTGCGGGCCGAGATCAAGCCGGAAGGATTCAACATCGGCGTCAACCTGGGGCGGGTCAGCGGGGCTGGAATAGAAGCGCACGTCCATCTCCACATCGTCCCGCGCTGGAACGGCGACACAAATTTCATGCCGTTATTTTCGGAGACCCGCGTGATGCCCGAGCACTTGCAGACGACTTATCGGAAGCTTCTCGCACGATTCAACAAACTGACCGCGCCGGCGTCCAGGCGCTCGAGAAAACGGACCCGCCGATGATTCGCCTGATTCTCGTCTTCATCCTGCTCGCCCTCGCGCTGAGCTTCTTTCTCCAGAATCAGGATCAGGAAGTCACGCTCCGGTACTTCTTCGGATTGAAATCGGCGGAAACCAAAGTCTACGTGCCGATCCTGAGCGGATTCGTGATCGGCCTGCTGGTCTCGTCCATCCTGCTGTTCCCCGCCTGGGTCCGCGGACGGATCGAATTGCGGCGCAAGACCAAACAACTCCAGGAGGCCGAAGTCGAGCTGGAGCAGCTGCGGGAAGCAGAACGTGGCGTGGAGCCCGATCAAGCACCTCCTCCCGCTGGAGATAACGAGCCTCCGGCGTGAGCGACGCCCCGGTCTAATCGCATGGACCACCCGACGTGAACGATTCTGATCTCACGCCCTTGATGCGCCAGTACCGGGAGATCAAACGTGCCTACGAGGGCGCGATTCTGTTTTTCCGCGTGGGCGACTTCTACGAGATGTTCTATGAGGACGCGGAGGAAGCCTCGCGGCTCCTCTCGATCGCCCTCACGTCGCGCGATAAATCCAGCGCCGCACCCGTGCCCCTCTGCGGCGTCCCGCACCATGCCGCCACCGGCTATATCGCCAAGCTGCTGAAAGCCGGGCGAACCGTCGCCCTCTGCGATCAGGTGGAAGACCCGAAATTGGCCAAGGGGCTTGTGCGCCGTGAAGTCGTGCGGCTGTACACGCCCGGCACGCTCACGGACGCCGAGTTGCTGCATCCGACGGAATCCAACTTCCTGGCCGCCGTCACTGCGGCACCCGTCTCGCACGGCTCGTTCGCAGCGGGGCTGGCCGCCCTCGATCTGTCCACCGGAGAATTTTGGGTGACGGAGTTCGCGGGGGAACAAACCCCGCACGAGCTTCAAGACGAACTGGCGCGGCTGGAGCCGAAGGAAGTGATCCACCCGTCTTCGTTGGCCGAGCCGATCCGAACAGCCTGCAGCCGGGTGGGCGGCGCGAGGCTCTGCGCCCAGGACCAGTCCTCGTTCGACCTGCGCGACGCGGAACGGATGCTGCTGGAACAGTTTCGCGTCGCCTCGCTGGAAGGATTCGGCTGCAAGGGCCTGACGCTCGGGCTTCAGGCCGCCGGCGCGCTGGTGCGGTACCTGCGCGAAACCAGGCCGACCGGGAATCTCTCGCACTTGCGCCGGCTCCGCGTCCGCCGTTCCGGCGAGGACATGCATCTTGACGGGGCGACCATCAGAAATCTCGAGCTTGTCCGGTCGCTTGGCGAAGACCGGCGGGACACGACCTTGCTGGCAGTCCTCGACCGCACCGTCACGACCATGGGAAGCCGGCTGTTGCGGGAATGGATCCTCCGTCCCCTGCTTCGAATCGACCCGATCCGGGCGCGGCTCGACGCCGTCGGGGAGTTGCTGCAGGCCCTCGAAACCCGCGTCGTGATTCGAACCGCGCTGCGGTCCGTGCAGGACATCCTGCGATTGAGCAGCCGCATCTCGCTGGGCGCGGCGTCGCCGCGCGATGTGCTGGCGCTCAAGCAATCGGTGGCGGTCCTGCCTGAACTGCGCGCACGGGTGGCCTCCTGCCGTGCCCCGGTGCTGCGCGAGATGGCTGCAAGCTGGGACAACCTGGCCGACGTTCATGAGCTGATCGAGAAGACGATTCTGTCGGACGCGCCCGTGTCAATCAGGGACGGCGGCATCATCCGCGAAGGTTGCGACGCCACCCTCGACGAGTTGCGGACGATCGGACGGGACGGCAAGCACTGGATTGCCCAGATGGAGACGCGGGAGCGTGAACGGACCGGCATCGAGTCCCTGAAGATCCGGTTCAACCAGGTCTTCGGCTACTACATCGAGATCACGAAAACCAACCTGGCCAAAGTCCCCGCCGACTACAGCCGCAAGCAGACGTTGGCCAACGCCGAGCGGTTCATCACACCGGAGCTGAAAGAACTGGAAGACAAGGTCACCGGCGCCGACCTGAAACAAAAGGCCCTTGAGCAGGAGCTCTTCGAGCGCATCCGGGCGCAGCTTACGCGGGAGACCGCCCGCATCCAGGCGATGGGAGCCGCTATCGCCGCACTCGACGTATTCGCATCGCTCGCAGAAACGGCCGCGCTCAACGGCTACGTACGACCGGAAGTGGACGAAGGCGGAGAGATTTCAATCGTTGATGGCCGCCATCCCGTCGTGGAGCGGCTGGATCTTCCGCAGGGCTTCGTCCCCAACGACACACGGCTCGACCTGGATGCCAACCGGCTGCTGATCCTCACCGGCCCCAACATGGCCGGCAAGAGCACCTATTTACGACAGGTCGCATTGATCGTGTTGATGGCCCAGATGGGCGGCTTCGTGCCGGCCCGTTCCGCCCGCATCGGGATTGCGGATCGGATCTTCACCCGTGTCGGCGCCTCCGACAATCTGGCTGCGGGCCAGAGCACGTTCATGGTGGAGATGACCGAGACGGCGCAGATTCTCAACAGCGCGACCGCGCGCAGCCTC